>CAYZDQ010000043.1:0-9733 GCA_964476955.1 uncultured Anaerolineaceae bacterium | reverse complement strand
GGCCAGGCGGTGGCCGGTCGCACGGTCCATGGGCAGGACCGGGACGGCGCCGTCGGGCAGGTCGGTCTCGTCGATGATCGCGGCCACCGCCAGCATCGTGAGCGGATCGCGAGACGGCGGCTTCAGCACGATCGAGCAGCCGGCCGCGATGGCCGGGGCGATCTTGTGGGCTGCGAGGTTCAAGGGGAAGTTGAAAGGGCTGATGCCGGCCACCGGACCGACCGGGAAGCGGCGGGTCAGTCCGTGGCGGCCCTTGTGGGCAGGCCCGATGTCGAGGGGCATGGTCTCACCGCCGAGCCGCTCCGCCTCCTCCGCGGCCAGGCGGAAGACGAGCACGCCCCGGTCGGCCTCCACGCGCGCGTCACGGATGGACTTGCCCGACTCGCGCGTGATGAGCTCCGCGATCTCGTCGCGACGGGAGCCGATGCCGGCACTGATGTGCCGCAGCGCCGCCGCGCGCTCGTAGGTGGAGAGCGCCTTCATGGCCTCGAATCCACTGACCGCGGCCTCGGCGGCGGTCTCGTACTGCTCTGCGGTGGCAAGGTACGTGGCCCCGGCCGGAACTCCAGGGTTCGCCGGGTCGTCCACCTGTAGCACACGAGGTGAGTCCACCCAGGTGCCGGCGAGATAGATGGGGTGTGGGGCGGGTCGGGCAGCGTCGTTCATCAGGTCCACATCGTAGCCACCTCTCGAAGCGAAGGGTGCCGAGGGGGTCAGATCGGCTTGTCGGGTAGGCTGTGGGGCAAGCCCACAAGAGGAGTGCATACGTGCCCCAGTACGCGAACCCCCCGGAAATGGTCATCGATCCGGCGAAGACCTACACCGCCACCATCGAGACCACCGCCGGCACCATGACCGCCCAGCTCTTCGCCTCTGAAGCGCCTCGCACGGTCAACAGCTTCGTCTTCCTGGCCAACGAGGGCTTCTACGCCGATGTCATCTTCCACCGCGTCATCAGCGGCTTCATGATCCAGGGCGGCGATCCCACCGGTACCGGCACAGGCGGCCCCGGCTACCGCTTCGAGGACGAGCCTGTCGGCCGGCAGTACCTGCGCGGCACCCTGGCCATGGCCAACGCCGGCCCGAACACCAACGGCAGCCAGTTCTTCGTCATGCATGCGGACTACCCGCTGCCCCCGAACTACACGATCTTCGGCAAGCTCAGCGCGGGCGAAGAGGTCATCGACGCCATCGCCGGTGCTCCCACCGGTGGCCAGGACCGCCCGGTGAACCCGGTCTCGATCAAGTCGGTGACCATCGCCGAGGGCTGAGCGTGGCGTCCAAGGGCTCACGCCAGAAGACCGCGGGCATCGAAGCCGCGGCGCGGCTCGAACAGCAGCTCGAGCCGCTGGGTGTCCACGCCCGCGCCATGTTCGGCGGACACGGTCTCTTCAAGGATGACGTGATGTTCGCCATCGTCGATTCCGAGGGGCGCCTCTATCTGCGTGCTGACGGCAGCACGGCCATGGCCTTCGAGGCGGCTGGGTCCACGCAGCACGCACGCATGCCCTACTGGGAGGTGCCGGGACCGATCCGCGAGGACCACGAGCTCCTGCAGGAGTGGGCCGCGACCGCGGCCGAGGTGGCGACCCGCAGTCGCAGCTGACCCGCGAGCTACTCGGTCGGAGCCGCCGACTGCAGCACCTGCAGGGCATCGTCCAGCGTCGGCGCCGGCGGTGCCTCCGATCCGAAGAAGAAGAGCCACACGGCGGCCACGCCGATGATGACCACGGCGATGACGATGACGGCGGCGGCGATGACGATCCAGCGACGGCGGCGACCGTCGTCATCGCCCTGTGTCTCCGGTGTGGCGCTCATACGTGTCCTCCTACAGGCGTCACGGTCCCGTACGCCGCGATGGGCTCCCCTGCCCTAGTCTGCCTCGCCATCACGACGGTTGGGTTACGAGCCCGGTGTGGCTCTCAGAACTCGGTGATCACGGTCACGCCCGCCTGGCTCGAGCGGTCCATGGTGGTGAGGGCCTCGATGGACTGCTCCAGGCTGATGGCCCGACCGAGCAGCCGGCCCGGCTCCAGGCTGCCCGATCCGATCATCTCCAGCATCGCCTCGTAGCGGTGTGCTGCCATGCCGTGGCTGCCCATGATGCGCAGCTCATGAGCCACCACTCGGTCCATGGGGATGGGCGGATGGACCTGGTCGCCGAGGAGCAGGCCGACCTGTACATGTCGGCCGAGCCGGCGCAGCGACTCGATCGAGTTCACACACGTGACCGAGTGGCCGAGTGCGTCGAGCGACACGTGTGCTCCTCCCTCGGACAGCTCCGCCACCGCTGCGCCGACCTCGGCGACAGCGCCCGCATCGACCGTCGCGACAGCGCCCAGCGAACGGGCCAGCGCAAGCTTGTCGGGAGCGATGTCGACCGCGACCACACTCGCGCCCAGGGCGCTGGCGATCATCACCGCCGAAAGGCCGACCCCGCCGCAACCATGAACCGCGACCCACTGGCCCGAGCTGACCTCTGCCTGGTCCACGAGGGCACGGAACGCGGTCACGAAGCGGCAGCCGAGGCTTGCGGCAGCGGCGTCATCGAGTCCCTCGGGCAGGCGGACGAGGTTGACATCCGCGTGCGGGACCACCACGTATTCTGCGAATGAGCCCCAGTAGGTGAAGCCGGGCTGAGCCTGGGCGCGACAGACCTGCTGGTTGCCCGCCTGGCACTCGAGGCACTGGCCACAGCCCATGACGAAGGGTGCAGTCACCCGTGCGCCGGCACAGAACCCCTGCACCTCATCGCCCACGGCCCGCACCACGCCCGCGAACTCGTGCCCGGGTACGTGCGGCAGGCAGATGTCCGGATCGTGACCGAGCCAGCCGTGCCAGTCGCTGCGGCACACGCCCGTGGCTCGCACCTCCACCACCACGCCGTCAGCCGGCGGGATCGGATCGGGAACGGTGGTCAGCTTCGGAGTGGACGAGAACTGCTCGTAGAGGATGGCCCGCATGTGACGCTAGATGTCCGGCTCCACGCAGCGCGGATAGCAACCCATCACGCGCACCCACACGCAGACCGAGCGCAGATCCGTCAGGAAGGCCTGCCCAGGGCCGCCGTCATCACACACGTCGGAGTCGACATCGACCCAGAAGACGTACTCCCAGGTGCCCTCGCGGCTGGGGCGCGACTCCAGCTTGGTCATGTTGATGCGATGGTCGGCGATGACGCCGAGCGCCCGCACCAGCGTGCCCGGCTCGTTGCGCACGGAGAAGGCCAGGGCGCTGCGACGGCTCCCGTCGGGCTCGGCCGTGGCCGGGGCCAGGGGCCCGTCGGTCGAGGGCATCGCCAGCACCAGGAAGCGCGTGCGGTTGCGCCGCTCGGCCTGGATGTCGTGGGCCAGCACCTCGAGCCCGTGGATCCGTGCCGCCCGGGGCGAGAGGACCGCAGCTGCTCCACGCTCGTCCTGCTCGCGGATGGCACGCCCCGAGCCGGCGGTGTTGGTGGCGGCCAGCAGGGTCCAGTCGCGCGAGCGCAGATACGGCTCCGCCTGGGTCAGCGCCTGGATGTGCGAGTAGACCCGCTCGATCGACTCGAGCCGCTCTCCGGGCAACGCCGCCAGGCACAGGCGTACCGGCACGATGACCTCGCCCACCACGGTAGCCTCGGTCTCGAGCAGCAGGTCATAGACCTCGCGCACCCCTCCCCCCACGACGTTCTCGATGGGCAGCACGCCCGCCGCCACCTCGCCTTCGGTGACCGCGGCCACGACGTCGCCGAACATGGGCACGGGCACGGCCTCCGCGGCAGGGTAGGCCGCCAGCACGGCGTCCTCGGCGAAGGAGCCGGGCGCGCCGGCATAGGCCACGCGGATCAGCGTCGGTTCGGTCATGGGCTAGAGCCTAGCGCTCGCGGCTCCAGCGCAAGCGGTCACTCGGAGATGATCTCGATGTCGGCGGCACTGTCCCGCGGCCCGAGCGCTCGCCAGGCGAAGACCATGCCCTTCTGCGAGAGGACGAGCAGGAGCACGAGCAGGATGACATCGAAGAGGCTGCCCAGCTCGACATGCTCACCGAAGATGATGTCCACGACCTCGAGGATGACGAACTTGCTGGGGAACAGGATGAGCAACGTCGAAACCGGCGTCAGCACGCGGTAGACCGTCCCCTCTCGGGACGCGAACCAGCGCTTGGTGCGGCGTTCGAGGTGCAGGATGACCACGACCAGCGCCAGCAGCACCACCGCTGTGGCGATGGAGATGAAGTACGAGTCGATGACGACGTTGTCGTTGATCTCCACCCACAGGTTGAGCACGACGATGTAGGCCAGCAGCGTCATGGTCCAGCCCACGAAGGCCAGCTGGCGACGGGTGATCGTCAAGGGCCCGGCAGGATCCTCCGGGACGGGTGCCTCTTGTGCCTGCCTGTCAGCGACGAGCGGCATCGCGACTACTGCTCGCCAGCGGCCTCGCGGACCCCGCCACCCTGCCAGATGGCGTACTCGAAGGAGTCGGCCAGGGCTGCCGCAGAGGCGGAGATGATGTTCGTGTCCGAGCCCATGGTGGACCACTCGCGGTCGCCATCCATGGAGTCGATGATGACGCGGGTCCGCGCCGCGGTGGCCGCATCGCCGTCGAGGATGCGCACCTTGTAGTCCACGAGGTGCATCGATTCCAGCTGTGGGTAGAAGCCCAGCAGCGCCTTGCGCAGCGCCGCGTCGAGGGCGTTGACGGGGCCGTTGCCCTCGGCTGCGGTGTGCAGGATCTCACCGTCGACCCGCACCTTGACCGTAGCCTCGGCCAGGAACTCCTGGTCGGCCCGCTTCTCCGAGAGCGTGGTGTAGTCGAGGATCTCGAAGGGTGCCTCGTAGCCCTCGGTGCGGCGCATGATCAGCAGCTCGAACGAGGCCTCGGCGCCCTCGAAGGCGAGACCCTGGTTCTCCAGCTCCTTGATGGTCTCGCTGAGCACCTTGGGATCGACCACGCCCTCGAGGCTGTGGCCCAGCTGCTCGGCCCGGATGCGGGTGTTGGCCCGGCCGCCCAGTTCGCTCACCACCAGCCGGCTCTCGTTGCCGATGACGACCGGGTCCACGTGCTGGTAGCTGTGCTCGACCTTGGCCACGGCCGCGCCGTGCACGCCGCCCTTGTGGGCGAACGCCGAGCGACCCACGAAGGGCTGGTAGTCGAGCGGGGTGACGTTGGCGATCTCCGCCACCGAACGCGAGAGCGAGGTCAGGCGGCTGATGTCGCCACCACGGACCGGGGCCAACTCGAGCTCGGTCTTCAGCGCGAGGTTGGCCATGACGCTGACCATGTTGGCGTTGCCACAGCGCTCGCCGTAGCCGTTGATCGTGGCCTGTACATGGCGTGCGCCGGCGGCGACGGCGGCCATGGTGTTGGCCACCGCCAGCTCGGCGTCGTTGTGGGTATGGATGCCCCAGGTGACCTCGGGCGCATCCGGGTCGGCCGCGAGCGAGTCGCGAGTGTCCTCGAAGATTGCCACCAGCTCGGCGGTGAGCGTGCCGCCGTTGGTGTCGCACAGGACGATGTCGCGGGCGCCTGCCTCGCGCGCGGCACGCAAGGTGTTGAGGGCGTACTCCCGATCGGCCTTGTAGCCGTCGAAGTAGTGCTCGGCGTCGTAGACGACCGTGCGGCCCTGCTCGCGCACCCAGCCCACGGACTCCGCGATCATGTCCAGGTTCTGGGCCAGCGATGCGCCCAGGACCTCGACGGCATGCAGCGTCCAGGACTTGCCGAAGATGGTGACCACGGGAGTCTCCGCGCGCACCAGCTCGTTGAGGAAGGGGTCCTCAGCAGCGGTGTTGGCCCGGTGACGGGTGGAGCCGAACGCGGCCAGCTTGGCGTTGGTCCAGGTCATCTTCTTCGCCTCCGCGAAGAACTCGATGTCCTTGGGGTTGGACCCGGGCCAGCCACCCTCGATGAAGGGCATGCCGTACTCGTCCAGCATCCTCGCGACACGGATCTTGTCCGCGAGCGAGAGGGTGATGTTCTCGCCCTGGGTCCCGTCGCGAAGGGTGGTGTCATAGAGGACGACCGGCTGATCGGTCGCCGATACTTGGTCGGTGCTCACGTTCGTGCTCCCCGTGGTCTGTGGCTTGGCTAGGCGGACTTGACTCGTGCCGCCACGGCCTCGCCGAAAGCGGTGGTACCGACGCTCACCCAGCCGCGGGCCTGGCCGTCGGAACCCATGAGGTCCTTCGTGCGAGTCCCGCCGTCGAGGGTGGAGCGGACGGCGTGCTCGATGGCGTCGGCCGCGGCTGTCTGGCCCAAGGACCATCGCAGCATCATGGCCGCCGACAGGATGGTGGCGGTGGGGTTGGCGATGTCGAGGCCGGTCTTGGCCGGCGACGAGCCGTGGATGGGCTCGTACATGCCGGTGGTGCCGTGCTCGGTCTTCCGCTCGCCCAGCGAGGCGGAGGGCAGCATGCCCAGCGAGCCGGCGAGGACGGAAGCCTCGTCGCTGAGGATGTCGCCGAACATGTTGCCGGTGACGATGACGTCGAACGAGGCCGGCTTGGTGATGAGTGACATGGCCGTGGAATCGACCAGGCGGTGCTCCAGCTCCACGTCGGGATAGCTGGGCGCGACCTCCTCGACCACCGCGCGCCAGAGGCGGCTGTTGGCCAGCACGTTGGCCTTGTCCACGCTGGTCAGCTTCTTGCGTCGCTGCCGCGCGAGCCCGAAGGCGAGATCGACGATGCGACGCACTTCCGGCTCGGTGTAGGACATGGTGTCGTAGGCCTCACGCCCGTTGGCGCCCTCGAAGGTCTCCTTGCGCTGGCCGAAGTAGATGCCCCCGGTGAGCTCACGCACGATGACCATGTCCACGCCCTCGATGAGGTCGGCGCGCAGCGGCGACGACTCCTTGACCGAGGGCTCGACCGAGACCGGGCGCAGGTTGGCGAACAGCCCCAGCACCTTGCGGATCTTGAGCAGACCCTGCTCGGGGCGGACCTTCGCGGCCGGATCGTCCCACTTGGGGCCGCCAACCGCGCCGAGGAAGACCGCGTCGCTCTCGAGCATGACCTCGAGGTCCTCGTCGCGCACGGCCTCGCCGTAGGCGTCGATGGCGATGCCGCCGGCCTTGACCTCGGTCCATTCGATGTCGAACCCGAAGCGCTCCTGCGCTGCCGCGAGCACGGCCAGCGTCGCCTCGGCGATCTCCGGGCCGATGCCGTCACCGGGGATCTTGACGACCTTGTAGGTAGGCGTGCCTTCCGGGCTCAAACGAGTGTCTCCTTCCGTGCTTCCGCTGACGCGGCCTCGTGCCAGAGCAGCTTCTCCAGCCCTGCGAGGTAGGCCTCCAGCGAGGCTTCGATGATGTTGGTGGACAGGCCATGACCATTGACGGTCTCGGCGGTGTCCTCGGGGTCGATCGATCGGCGGGCGCGGACCATGACCGCACCCTGGGCATCCTCACCCTCCGAGACCGCGCGGATCTCGTACTCGGCCAGCTCGGGATGCCAGTCGAGGACGGGCTCGACGGCCTTGTCGACGGCCCCGAAGAGCGCGTTCACCGGGCCGTTGCCCTCAGCCATGGCTTCGGTCGCCTGGCCGTTCAAGAGAAGGGAGACCGCGCCCTTGGCGATGCCGCCCTTGCCCGAGCTGACCGACCAGTCGACCAACTGCACGGGCGAATCGGCCACGGCCTCCTCGGCCGTGCCGGCGCCGGTAGCCTGGGCCTCGACGAGCGCGGTCAGGTCGGCGTCGGTGACCTCCTTCTTGATGTCCGCGAGAGCGATGGCCTGCGCGTACACCTTGTCGAGGACCTCGCCCTCCAGGTCGAAGCCGAGCTCGGCCAGCTTGCCCTGCAGACCGCGACGGCCGGAGAGCTTGCCCACCGACAGGCGCGAGCCACTGAGGCCCACCGACTGCGGCGTCATGATCTCGTAGGTCAGCGCGTTCTTGAGCACGCCATCCTGGTGGATGCCCGACTCGTGAGCGAAGGCGTTGCGACCGACCACGGCCTTGTTGGGCTGGACCGTGAAGCCGGTGAGGTAGCTGACCAGGCGACTGGCGTTGCTGATCTGCTCGGTGTTGACGCTGTGCCCGGCCACCGCGAACTCGGTAGGGCGGGTGCGCAAGGCCATCACCACCTCTTCGAGCGAGGCGTTGCCGGCACGCTCACCGAGGCCGTTGATGGTGACCTCCACCTGGCGGGCACCGGCCTGCACGGCGGCCAGGGTGTTGGCCGTGGCCAGGCCCAGGTCGTTGTGGCAGTGGACCGAGATGACGGCGCCGGAGCCCACGCGATCGACGACCTTCTGGGTGAGGTCACCGAACTCGGCAGGGATGGCGTAGCCGACCGTGTCGGGGATGTTGACGGTGGTGGCGCCGGCATCGACCACGGCCTCGTAGACCTTGAGCAGGAAGTCGTGCTCGGTGCGGCTGGCGTCCTCGGCGCTGAACTCGAGCTCGGCGTCGGGGCCCAGGCGCTTACGGGCGTAGCTGACCCAGTGCACGGCCGCCTTGAGCGCCTCCTCGCGCGACATCTTCAGCTTGTGCTTCAGGTGGATGTCACTGGTGGCGATGAAGAGGTGCAGGTGCGGCTTCTCCGCCGGCAGCAGCGCCTCCACGCCGCGCTGGGGGTCGCCGTCCTTGCAGCGAGCGAGACCGGCCACGGCGATGCCCTTGGTCTCCTTGGCGATCGTGTTGACCGCCTCGAAATCGCCCGGTGAGGCGGCCGGGAAGCCAGCCTCGATGACGTCGACGTTGAGCCGGGCGAGCTGTCGCGCGACCTCGAGCTTCTCTGTGGTGGTCAGCCCGGCGCCGGGCGCCTGCTCCCCGTCACGCAGGGTGGTATCGAAGATGCGTACTGGTACGTCGGCTGTCATCAGGCGTCCCCCTTGGACTGTGGCGCGGCAGCGCCGGTCGTGGTCGCCTGCGCCTGGCCGGCAGAGACCTCGACCGGGTCGAGCCAGGCCATCTGGCCGCGCAGGTGGGCACCGACCTGCTCGATCTGGTGGTCACGGTCAGCGGAGCGCATGCGCTCGAACTCGGCCACACCGGAGTCGTACTCCTCGATCCAGCGGTCGGCGAAGCGGCCGGACTGGATGTCGGCAAGGACGTCCTTCATGGCCTGCTTGGCACCCTCGGTCACGCGCGGACCGGAGACGTAGTCGCCGTACTCGGCCGTCTCGCTGACGCTGAAGCGCATGTAGTTGAGGCCGCCGCGGTACATCAAGTCGACGATGAGCTTGAGCTCATGCATCGTCTCGAAGTACGCCAGCTCCGGCTGGTAGCCAGCCTCCACCAGCGTCTCGAAGGCGGCCTTGACCATGGCGCTCACGCCACCGCAAAGAAGCGCCTGCTCGCCGAAGAGATCGGTCTCAGTCTCCTCCGCGAAGGTCGTCTCGAGGATGCCGGCGCGGGTGCTGCCGAGGCCGCGGGCGTAGGCCATGGTGCGGGCCCGGGCGGTGCCGGACGGATCCTGCTCGACCGCGAAGAGGGCGGGCACGCCGCCACCGGACTGGTAGACCGAGCGCAGCAGGTGGCCGGGGCCCTTGGGCGCGACCATGCCCACATCGACGTTCGACGGCGGCACGATGCGGCCGAACCGGATGTTGAAGCCGTGGGCGAACATCAGCAGCTGACCCTCGCGCAGGTTCGGGCCGATCTCGGCGTCGTAGACGGCCTTCTGGACCGTGTCGGGGACGGCGATCATGATCACGTCCGCGGCCTTGACCGCGTCCGCCACATCCATGACCTCGAGCCCGGCCTCGGCCGCGATGGCACGGCTCTTGGAGCTCGGAGCGAGGCCGACC
>CAYZDQ010000042.1:0-10003 GCA_964476955.1 uncultured Anaerolineaceae bacterium | reverse complement strand
ATTGGCGCTGCGAATCGGCTCATGGGTCGACCAGAACGCCTCACACAGAAGCGTGTCGCCCTCGCGCAGGAGCGGTAACAGGTCGTCGGCACGACCGCAGTCGCCGCTGTAGACGAGGCCGGGACCCTGAGGGTCAGCGCTGTCAGTCACCCGGAAGGCGTGGCTGTTCTCGGCGTGTGTGACCGGCTGGGCCTCGACCACGAACGGTCCGATCTCACTGACACCCTGGGTCACGTCCTCTCCTTCCATGAAGTCGAGGTAGCCCTCCTCGCCCATGAAGAGGTCGTAGCGCTCGCGCAGACCGGTCGGAAGATGCAGGCCGATCCCCCGAGGCTCGCCGTAGTGGTAGTAGAGCAGGTTGCGCAGCGGAATCAGGTCGACGTGGTGGTCGCCATGCATGTGGCTCACGACCACAGCGCGGACCGTAGACGGGTCCCGGTGCGGGAAGAGCGAGCCCAAAGAGCCCTGGCCGAGGTCGAGCAGGATGGCTTCGTCGCCGATCTCGAGCATGTAGCACGACGAGGGTCGACCGGGACGCTCGGACCAAGCGGCCGATGAGCCGAGGACGGTGAGCTTCAGGCCCATGCAGTGATGCGGCGCGTGATCGGTGTCATGTGCCTGCTCCCTTCGCCCTAGGTGGTGGGGGGTGTCCTGTGCCCGAGCTTGGCCGCGAAGGCGGCGGCCTCGTTGATGCGGCTCGGCAGCACCACGATACCGGCTTCCCGGGCGCCGGCCCAGTCAGAGCTGCTGCCGCCGACCGCCAGGACAGGGCTATCGCCGATCTCACGCAGAGCCTCGGCGACCTCCAGCGCGGGCGCGCGATCGACCGTCTGGACCACGGACATGATGGTCACACGCCCACGGTTTCGTGCGATCACGTGGACCCAGCTGTTGACCGGCACGTCAGGTCCGAGATAGAGCACGCCGACACCGCGACGACGCAGGGCCACGGCGAATGCGAGAGCGCCGAGCTCATGTCGTGAACCTGGCGGCAGACCCACCACCACGAGCGGCTCGGTCATGGATGCCGCGGCGTCGTAGAGCGCCGAGAGCCGGCGGTGGACCGCTGCGCTGGCGGCGTGCTCTGCGGCCACGTCGATCTGCCCGTCCGCCCAGGCATCACCCAGTGCGATGAGAGCCGGCATGAGCAGATCATCGACGATGGCCTCGAACGAGCCGTGGGCGAAGATCTCGTCGAGTGCGGCGCCCGTAGCCGCGATGTCCATGACCGCTGCCGCGTCCACGAAACTTGCGACCAGCGCCGCCTGCCGTGCGTGCGCGGCCTCGTCGCTGAGGGGTGCGAGCCCCACCGCCGGCGTCGGTCCGATGGCGACTTCGCCGGCGAGGACGGCTCGGCTGGCCTCGCTGGCGGTCCAGCCTGTCTCGGTCAGCTCGCGTACGCGCACGAGCGTGGCGATGGCCTGGTCGTCGTAGAGCCGATAGCCCGATGGCGTGCGTTGCGGGCTGACCACGCCGTAGCGACGCTCCCACGCGCGGATGAGGGGAACGCTGACGCCGGAGCGGATCGAAGCCTGTTTGATGCTGTACATGCTCTGTTGATAGTAGCAGCCCCACAGGTCACACACAAACATTTGACAAACCTTGTACGTACGGATAATCTGCGCCGCAGAGGTGAACAAACCTTGATTCAACCCAGCTCCTGCGAGGCCCGTCCATCGAGAAGGCCATCGCCGGCTGGCGATCCGAACCTCCCTTCCCCCCTCTCTCAGCCGGGCCGGCCTTCCAAGGTCGGCCCGGCTGGTGCGCTGTGCGCTGAACGATCGACCGTCGCGGTCAAGGCCCAGCGAGGGTGTCCGTCTCCTCCGTCGCCTCGCTGGAACACACCGAGGTCTGGCCGGGGCCGACGTATCGGGACAGACCGTCCTCCAGCCGGGTCAGCGTGCGGGGCATGGTCGCCAGCAGGGGCTCGACATCGACGGTCGCCGGCTGGTTCACGAAGTCGACCGCATCCGGGCTCAACGGCGGGTTCGGCAGGAAGCGCATCGGCCAGGCGCCGAGCTTGACCAGCCCGGCTGGCGCCGGTAGCAGCAGCTTGCGTGTGCCGGCCACAGCCATGGCGCGATGGAGGACCTCGCGCATCGAGAGCGTCTCCGGGCCGCCGATCTCGAAGACCCGCCCGCCGGCCGTCTCCTGCTCCAATGCGTCGGCCGCCAGCGTGGCGACGTCCCCCACGTACACGGGCGCCAGCTGTTGGCTACCGAAGTTCGTCAGGGGTACGAAGGGGAGGGAGCGGGCGAACCCGAGGAAGCGATTGAGCGATACGTCGCCGGGCCCGAAGACCCAGGTCGGCCGGATGATCGTCCAGGCGCTGCCGGAGGCGCGGATCGCGTCCTCGGCCCGAGCCTTGGCACGAAACCACCCGCGCTCGGCATCGTGGCCCGCACCGGCCCCGGAGATGTAGACGATGGATCCGGTGCCAGCCGCTCGCGCAGCCTCGACGAGCCGTTCTGTGCCCGCCGCGTCCACCGCCTCGAAGGTGTAGCCCTTGGCCGGCTGCTCCACGGGCAGGCCAGGGAAGGCCAGCGAGATCACCAGCTCGTCGACGCCTTCGAGCGCGTCCCGCAGACCATCGGCTTCACGTACATCGGCCGCGCGGATCTCGATGTCGTCAGGGAGCTGGCCACGAGCGCTCTCGCCACGAGACGAGAGCACGACGACGTGGCGTCCGCGGCGGCGCAGCTCTCGGGCGATCTCGCCGCCCACGAAGCCCGTACCACCGGCCACCGCGGCCGTGCCCGGTATCGCACCCGAGGCGTTTCCGGCCGGTTCGAAGATGGAGTCGATGGCGTGTGCCCGGAAGTCGAACACGTGCTGCAACTGGGAGCGGACCGCAAGGCGATGGGCCAGTGGGCCGAACGGGCCGTAGGGCATCTCGTACTCCACGCGGTCGTCCAGGCGCACGCCGCCCTCGACCTCGGTGAAGCGGTGCTCGTGTACCCAGGACTTGTAGGGACCTCGCTCCTGCGTGTCGCGGAACGCGTTCGGGGCGTCGACCGCGTCGATGCGCGAACGCCAGCGGACGGCGATCCCGAACAGCGGCCGGATCGTGTAGTCGAGCGTCGCTCCGGACTCGGTCGAGGGTCGATCGGTGTGGAGCTCGAAACCCATCGAACGCGGCGTGATGCGGCCGAGGTTCTCGGCACGGGAGAAGAAGTCCCAGACGCGCTCGACACTGGCTGGGATCTCGTGGCGGCTGGTGAGGATGTGCTTCCTCATCTCGTTGTCCTCGTCGTGTCCTATGGCGAGTATGCGCCACGACCTGTCTCGAACCGGGGTCGACGCCAACGTGACCGGGGCACCCGATCGAACTGACTAGCGCCAGACCTCGTCGATGCGCTCGGCCAGCTCCGTCAACGTATCCACGATGAGGTCCGCTTCCGCCGGCTTCTCCTGCGGCACCACACCCCAGGGACCGCGTCGCAGCCAGACCGCGCGCAAGCCGGCGGCGGAGGAGGGGATCACGTCGTTGTCGATGCGGTCGCCCACGTAGGCCACGTCGTCCGGATCGGGGTCGCCCAGCCGCGCCAGAGTCAGGCGGAAGAAGTCCGGGTCGGGCTTCATCACGCCTAGGTCGGCGCTCATGACCATGACCTCGGCCTCGACCCCGAGCGCGCGCAGCTCATCGGTCGCGGACCGTGGCTGGTTGCCGATGATGGCGGACCGAAAGCCCTCCGACCGCAGGCTTGCGAGCGACCCGTGGACGTCCGGGAAGATGTCCTCCTGTGCCAGGGCGCCGAGCTTCGCGTGCACGCTGTCTCGGTGGGTCACCCAGTCGAGGCCCGGGAAGTAGTCGGCCACATCGGCATAGCCCTGTCCACGGGCGACCACCGCGCCGAAGACCGACATGAACTCCATGTGCGAGATACCCAGCTCGTCAGCCCACACCCGCCAGGCTCGCGACTCGTCGACCAGCGTCTCGCCCACGTCGAATACGACCCAGCGCCCCAGTTCCACGCCGCTAGGGCTCCGAGAACCACTCGCGGCTGCGCGGGCGGCGCAGCGAGAAGACGATGATGGCGAAGAGCAACACGATCACGATCGAGAGGATCCAGCCGGCCGGCGCGAAGAGCAGGACTCCCGCCAGCGGCAGCAGCAACGAGGTCAGGCCCAGCGACAGCCCGTACGCTGCCCGCTTCCTCTGCAGCACCAACGTCATGGTGAAGATGAGATACGCCAGCAGCGCCATCCACACCATGCCAATGAACGAGATCGGCGCCTGCACGGCCTCGTCGATGACCCGGGACATCATCAGTCCCAGCACCGAGAGCACGAGCAGGGCATAGCCCATGAACACGAGCACCCCCCGCGGCATGGCCTTGATCGTCTCCCACATGCGAGCGATTGTCCCACGCTGACGGGTCTGCCCGGAGCAGAGGCGATACCCTCCGGCACATGCACATCGACACGCCCGCCTGGGTGCGCGACGCCGTCTTCTACCAGGTCTTCCCCGACCGACTGGCCCGCAGCGGCCGCGTGCCCGCACCCGGCGAGCTGGAACCCTGGGACGCCGATCCGACCACGGAAGGCATCAAGGGCGGCGACCTCTACGGGGTGGTCGCTCATCTGGACCGGCTGAAGTGCCTGGTCGTCAACGCGCTGGACCTGAACCCGGTCTTCGCCTCGGCCTCAAACACCCGTTATCACACCGACGACTACTACAACGTCGATCCGCTTCTGGGTGGCAACGATGCGCTGCGAGAGCTGCTCGACGAGGCGCATGCGCGCGACATGCGGGTCGTGCTCGATGGGGTCTTCAACCACTCCGGCCGCGGCTGGTGGCCGTTCCACCATGTGCTCGAGAACGGCATGGACTCGCCCTACCGCGACTGGTTCTACCTCTCCGATGGCGTGCGGGCCGGCACGCAAGCGCTGAACCCGTTCCCCAGCGAGGCGCAGCTGGCCGAGATGGATCCGTGGCACGAGAGACCGGGGGTGCCACGCGGGCAGCGCTCTCGTGAGACGCTGGGCTACGAGGCCTGGTGGGATCTGCCGGCGCTGCCCAAGATCAACCTGGACGAGCCGCGGGCGCGAGAGTTCATCCTCGATGTCGCCGAGTTCTGGGTCCGCTTCGGCATCGATGGCTGGCGCCTGGATGTGGCCGAGGAGGTGCAGGCCGACTTCTGGCGGGAGTTCCGCGCCCGTGTCCGCTCCGCGAACCCCGAGGCATACCTGGTCGCCGAGATCTGGCACCACAAGCCCGAGTGGCTGCGTGGAGACATGTTCGACGCGTTCATGAACTACCCCCTGACGCGGGCGATCATGGGCTTCTCCGCACAGGATCGAATCGACCCTGACGTGCCCCTGCCGTTCGAGTACATCGGCAAGCTGCACCCGTTCGACGGAGACGGGCTGTGGTCGATGCTCGAGGAGCTCGAGGCGGTCAACCCGCCCGAGGTGGCGGCGGTGCAGCTGAACCTGCTGAGCAGCCATGACACCCCCCGTGTGCGCACGCTCTGTGGCGGCGACCTTCACTCGGTACGCCTCTCGATGCTGCTGCAGATGACCTTGCCGGGCGCACCCTGCATCTACTACGGCGACGAGATCGGTATGGCCGGCTCGATGGACCCGGAGTGCCGCCGCGCGTTCCCGAGCGATCCCGCTGAGTGGGAGCGTGAGCCCTACTCCTGGCTGGCCGACCTCGCTGCGCTCCGGCATTCGAGCCGGGCGTTCCGCGATGCGGAGCTGTCGCTACTGGGAACGACCGAGACAGCGGTGGCCTACCTGCGCAGGCACGGTGAGGAGGCCTTCATAGTCGTGGCCAATGCCGACCGGGATGGTCTCAGCTGGGATATCCCACTCTCGTTCGAGCCTCGCACGGCTGAGTTGCTGCCACTGCGCGGAGCTGCCGCCGGTGAGCGCACCGTGGAGTTGGTCCGCGGGAAGCTGCGAGTGGGCCTGCCAGGTCGCGACGGGGTCGTCATCAAGCTCGCGGTCTAACGCTGTCGTCGGCCCTAATCCGCGGTCGTACCTATACTCGGTCCGTGGCGCTCGTACGCATCGCGGTCGTGGTCGTCATGGTCGTCTCGGGGCTCGTCGTCCTCTACGGCCTCATCCTCGACCGCTCTGGCCAGAACATCGCCTTCACCGTCGCCGGCCTGGCCGTCCTTGGCCTCACGCTGGCGTTCACCTCTGCCTGGTTCCTGTCACGGGCGCTGACCGATGCGCGCTGGGGTCGGACCGCCGGTTCCTTGCTCGGGGCGGCCATGGGTGGACTGTTCGCGCTGGCCTCGGCGGGGTGCCTTGCCGCGGCCGCGATCTTCACCTTCATCCGCGCCTGAGGGGCACTCGGCGCGCGTCGGGTACACTCCATCGGTCGCTGGCCCCCATCGTCTAGAGGCCTAGGACGCCACCCTTTCAAGGTGGAGATCAGGGGTTCGAATCCCCTTGGGGGCGCCACATTCATTAGTCGCGACATGGGCGACACCCGAGCCGGGGCATCGGCGACAACGCGCGATGCAACTCGAGTCCGCGGGCGCATCGCACAATCGACTCGAGCTCCCACCAGGCCACGCCCGACAGATTCGAGGGCCGACGGCAGGAGGCGGACAACCACTACGGCCCATGCGGCGCTCGGCCAGCGCCTCGCCTTCGTCGGTAGGCTGGCTTGGCTCGGCATCGTTGCGTTGGCCCTGCGAGCGGTGGACCTTCGGCCCCGGGATGGCGGCGGCGAACCCGACACATCGAGGCCGGCCCGCTGCCATCAATTCGGCACGCGCAGGCACAGGGCATTCGCTACCATTCGGGCGAGGTGCCGGACCGCTGACGACCGTGCTCGCTCGGCGGGGTGCCGTCAGATATCGAGGTGTCCACGTGCCTGCCGCACTCGATGACACGACAGACCGCAACGTGGCGGCCCACCGTCCAGCCGCTCGGCTCGCCTGCGACTGATGCAGGCAGGGCAATCGGGGTCCGGCCGATCCACGCTGATTTCCGAACGCACGATGCATCTCGCGGCTGTCCTCGCCCTCGTCGTCGTCGGTTTCTCGCTGGCACTCGTCGCCTCGACGAGCTCGGAGCCATCCACAGCGGCCGCACCGCAGCAGGCCACGGCCATCGAGCACCTTCCGTTCCGCGACGACGCGGTCGACGTCCCGCCTCTCGATCCCGCGGATGAGGTGCCCGCCCCGTCCTGTGCATCCCTCAGCCACGCATCCTGGTACGCGTTCCAGCCAGGGTCCGACACGCCGCTGTCGACGTGGGTGATCCCGCCGCGCGACGGCTCCAACGAGCTCGACGTCGCGGTCGTGATGTGGTCTGCGGCGACGGACGGTTCGCTGTTCGAGGCAGGCTGCGTGGATGATCGCGGCGCCGGCGGCGCCGAGCAGCTCGTGGTCGCGGCACCACGGGACGCCACGTACTTCGTGCAGGCAGGCGCCGTGGCTGGCACCGGCGACGATCCCGTCGCACTTACCGTACTGGCCGATCGACAACATCCCGAGCACGACCTGTTCGCCTTCGCCCGAGACGTGGAGATGACGCCCTATCGCGACGAGCTCGTCGACGCCATAGGATCCCGTCGCGAGCCGGGCGATACGGCCCCAAGCTGCGTCGATCTCCAGGCCACGACCTGGTATCACATCACGACCCCGGAGGACTCGATCCTCTCGGCTACGGTCGCGCCCGCGAATACGGGCGACAACGCCCTGGACGCGGCTGTGGTGCTCCACACGGGGGCGGCCATCGGCTCCCTCCTCGAGGTCGCGTGCGTGGACGTCGCCGGGATTCGTGGTTCCGAACGCCTCGAGGTGCCCATCTCTGCCGGTGAGGACTACTGGCTCCAGGTCGGGGCGGCCATGGACGAGGGCGCCGGTCCCGGTGTATACACCCTGGCGATCGGAGGCCTCCAGGCGATCGACCTGCGACCGGTCCCGGACATGGTCTTCGGTGCCGAACCGGTCGAGGTGAGCGTCGAGGCAGCGTCGGGCCTACCGGTCACCCTGGAAGCGACCGGGCCGTGCCACGTCAGTGACGGCGCGCTCGTCGCAGACGGCGCAGGCCTCTGCACGATCACCGCATCGCAGGGCGGCGACGCGACATGGGCGCCGGCCGTGCCCGCCACCACGACGTTGCGCGTGGATCGTGGGCGGCAGGTGATCGAGATGGCGCCGATCGACGGAGCCATGGTGGGCGAGCCACGCCCGATCCAGGCGGAGGCAGGGTCCGGCCTGCCGGTGGCGTTCGAGACGAGTGGTCGCTGCCGAGTCGCCGACGGAATGCTCGTGGCTGACGGCACGGGCGCGTGCACCGTCACTGCCACGCAACCGGGCGACACCGACTGGGCGCCAGCCGCGCCGGTCACCACACGCGTCCCGGTGGGGCGCGGAAGCCAGGCCATCGACCTCGACCTCCCGGCTGCCACCCGGGTCGGCGCACGGCCAGTCGAGATCTCGGCAACCAGCGACGCGGGAATTCCCGTGAGTCTGGAGGCCTCGGGTCCGTGCGCGCTGGAAGCTGGCTCGGTGCTGGTGCTGGGCACCGGCACCTGCACCATCACGGCCAGCCAGGCGGGTGATGTCGACTGGGCCCCCGCCGAGCCGGTCAGCACGACCCTGCGTATCGCCCGTGGTCGTCAATCCATCGAGCTCGAGCCCATCGGTGCGCTGACCTTCGGCGATCCGGCCCTCGAGGTCGCGGCAGCGAGCGACTCGGGCCTACCGGTGATGTGGGAGGCGAGTGGCCCCTGCGAGCTCGAAGGCCGTTCGCTCCGGGCGTTGGCTACGGGCACCTGTACCGTCACGGCCAGCCAACCGGGCGATGCCGACTGGGCCCCCGCCGAGCCGGTCACCAGGACGCTGCGCATCGCCCCGGCAGCGCAGGCCATCATGCTGGCCGCCATCGATGACATCGCAGTGGGTGGCTTGGCGACACTCTCCGCAGCGAGCGACTCCGGTCTGCCGGTGACCCTGGAGGCCAGCGGTCCATGCCTCATCGAGGGGAGCTCGCTCCGGGCGCTCGGCACAGGCACCTGCACCATCACGGCCAGCCAGGCGGGTGATGTCGACTGGGCCCCCGCCGAGCCGGTCAGCACGACCCTGCGTATCGGCCGCGGCACCCAGGCGATCGAGATCGAGCCACCGGCCGATGGCATCTTCGGTGGCGAACCCGTCGCGGTCGTGGCCTCGGCCAGCTCGGGCCTGCCCGTGGCGCTCTCGGTCGAAGGCCCCTGTCGTTCCGTCGACGACGGCTTCGGCGGGACCGCCGCCGGCACCTGCACCATCACGGCCAGCCAGGCGGGTGATGTCGACTGGGCCCCCGCCGAGCCGGTCAGCACGACCCTGCGTATCGCCCGTGGTCGTCAATCCATCGAGCTCGAGCCCATCGGTGCGCTGACCTTCGGCGATCCGGCCCTCGAGGTCGCGGCAGCGAGCGACTCGGGCCTACCGGTGATGTGGGAGGCGAGTGGCCCCTGCGAGCTCGAAGGCCGTTCGCTCCGGGCGTTGGCTACGGGCACCTGTACCGTCACGGCCAGCCAACCGGGCGATGCCGACTGGGCCCCCGCCGAGCCGGTCACCAGGACGCTGCGCATCGCCCCGGCAGCGCAGGCCATCATGCTGGCCGCCATCGATGACATCGCAGTGGGTGGCTTGGCGACACTCTCCGCAGCGAGCGACTCCGGTCTGCCGGTGACCCTGGAGGCCAGCGGTCCATGCCTCATCGAGGGGAGCTCGCTCCGGGCGCTCGGCACAGGCACCTGCACCATCACGGCCAGCCAGGCGGGTGATGTCGACTGGGCCCCCGCCGAGCCGGTCAGCACGACCCTGCGTATCGGCCGCGGCACCCAGGCGATCGAGATCGAGCCACCGGCCGATGGCATCTTCGGTGGCGAACCCGTCGCGGTCGTGGCCTCGGCCAGCTCGGGCCTGCCCGTGGCGCTCTCGGTCGAAGGCCCCTGTCGTTCCGTCGACGACGGCTTCGGCGGGACCGCCGCCGGCACCTGCACCATCACGGCCAGCCAGGCGGGTGATGTCGACTGGGCCCCCGC
>CAYZDQ010000041.1:4786-10144 GCA_964476955.1 uncultured Anaerolineaceae bacterium | reverse complement strand
GTTCCTGACCGATGCGGGCCGCAAGTTCGTCCGCTTCCTCGACGCCAACAAGTCGCGCCTGAAGGACCTGGGTGGACTCGTGCTCATCGACGACGAGCCCGACTACCTCTTCATCGGCGACGACGGCACGTTCCGTTCCCGTACCCGCTACCAGGACGACGACGGCCAGTGGGTGGCGGAGACCGAGGAGATCGAGGACGGCGCGGAGCTGGTCGAGATCTTCAACCCCGCGGACCTCTACGCCGCTTTCGCCGATGCGGCGGAAGCAGAGGCTGCCGGAGCGACCGAGCCCGAGGCTGCCGAGGCGGAAGAGGAGGAGCCGGCCGACATCGATGACGAGCTCGTGCCGGAGGAAGAGGAGCTCGAGGACGAGCCGGTGCTGGAGGAGGACTGGACGACGCCCGTGCCGGCCCCGGCCAGCCAGGAGGAGGCCATGCGCCTGCTCTACGACCTGGCCCTGACCTTCCAGGAGCGCAGCCAGTGGCGCGAGGCCCAGCTGCTCGATGACTTCAACGTGGCCTCGGAGCAGCTGGCCGCGGTGCTCGGCGACGCCAAGATCGTGGAGGACGAGGACGAGCGCATCTGGTTCCGCGCTTCGGGCGCCTTCGAGGGCGAGGTCGTGCCGGAAGAGGACGAGGCCGGCAACCCGGTCTGGCAGACGCTGGCCACAGCGGACGACTTCGTCCAGTTCTACGACCCCACCGACCTCTTCGGCGACCTGGCCGAGGTCATCGCCGAGATGCACCCGCACGTCGCTCCCGAGCTCGAGGGTGATGACGCGGACGACGGCGACGAAGGCTAGCTCGACCGAGGAGGCGCACCTCCTCGAATCGCGTGAGATCCTGCCCGGGCGCACCCTGCAGTCCTGGGCCGCGCCGCGTATCGCCCGCAGCGTCGCCGCCGGACAGTTCCTCTATGTCATGGCGCCGCGCACGCCGGGCCTGCTGCTGCCGGCCGTGCCGGTCGCAGGCTACGACCGCATCGGCGGGACGATCTCGCTGCTGCTCCCGTCCGACTCCGTCACCGCGCGGGGGCCCGTCGATGCTCGGGTCGGTGACACGGCTCGCTTCGACGGACCGCTCGGCCGGGGCTTCGCCATCGACGCCCGCAGCCGGTATCTGCTGGTGGTGGCGGACGTCGAGGGCCTAGCGCGGGTGCGCTCGGTGGTGGACGAGGCTGTGGCCGGTGGACGCCAGGTGACGGTGCTCCTGGGCGCCGTCTCGGTCGCGTCGGTGTATCCCTCGTCGCTGCTGCCGGACGAGGCCGAGTACGTGGTGGCGACGGCTGATGGCTCGCTGGGCCATCGAGGCTCGGTCAGCGACCTCGTGCCCGAATACGAAGCCTGGGCCGACCAGTGCCTCGCCGCCGGCTCGGCGGAGCTGGTGTCACGCCTCAGTGCCCTGGCGGCGGGCCGCGATGGACGCATGGGCGTGGCCCGGCTGGGCCGGCGTCGCGGGCGACGCCGGGAGCCGAGAGGCCGGGACGCCCGGCGCCGCGCCTGGCTGCAGGTGTCCCTCGGGCACGACGCCGGCTGTGCACTCGGGATCTGCGCCGGCTGTGTCGCCTCCGGCACGGGCGGGCCGGTACGCGTGTGCCGCGAAGGGCCGGTCTTCGCGGCGGATGATCTGCGTTCGGAGTCGGCCCGGTGAGCGTGAGCGTCGACCTGGCTCCGGGCCGCGAAGGCCTGCGCCTGCGCCACCCCGTGCTCGTGGCGGCCGGTGGTGGCGGCTACGGGCCCGAGTTGCTCGAGGCGGTCGGGGAGCAGGCGCCAGGCGCACTCGTCACCCGTAGCGTCACCCGGTCGGCGGACCGCGGCAACCCGCCACCTCGCATGTACGCCCGCACGGACGGCCTGCTGCACTCCATCGGCACGCCCAACCCTGGGCTCGAGGCAGTGCTGCGGCGCCAGGCGCCACGTTGGTCCGGGCTCGACACGCCGGTCATCGTCAGCCTCTGCGGCCATGACGTGGAGGACATCGCGACCATGGCCCGCATGCTGGAGACGCAACCCGATGTCAGCGGGCTGGAGCTGAACCTCGCCTGCGGTGACCGCAGCCGCGGCGGCCTGCCCATCGGCCTCGAGGTGGAGACGGCCGAGACGGCCACCGTGGCCGCGCGTGCCGCCACCGATCTGCCGCTCATCGTCAAGCTCACCGCTGTCACGCCGGACATCCGCCCGCTGGCGCGGGCCGTGGTCGCCGCCGGCGCCGATGCCGTCAGTGCCACCGCGCCGGTCCCCGCCCTGGCCCTCGATGACGAGCGGCGCGGTGCGCTCCTGGGCACGGCCTACGGCGGCCTCTCCGGCCCGGCGCTCAAGCCCATCGGCCTGCGGGTGGTCTATGAGATGGCCCAGGTGGTGAAGGTGCCGGTCATCGGCACGGGCGGAGTGGCCGACCTCGAGGACGTGCTCGACTACCTCGCCGCGGGTGCCTCGGCGGTGGCCATCGCCACCGCTGCCCTCGCCGATCCGGCGTTACCGGGCCGGCTCGGGGCAGAGCTCGATACCTGGTGCGAGGAGCGTGGACTCGGTCTGGCAGAGCTCATCGGCCAGGCGCTCCCCCGACGGCGCGACCGCGGCAGCCTGCGAGGCGGGTCGCTCAGGCGCTGAGCACGTCCTCGACCGCAGCGCGCAGCTCGTCCCCACCCACGATGCCCTCGAACTTGGCAAAGACGTCGCCTTGCGCGTCGAGCAGGAAGAGGTACGGCTCCACGGGGATGCCCCACTCGAGCGCGGCCGAGACGGGCTGAAGCTGGCCGTCCTCGGTGAGGCGAGGCTGGAGACCGTTGTCGGTCATGCGCAGCTCATACGGCTCGACGTTGACGAACTCGACGGCGCCCTCGTGCTCGCGCGCGACCGACTTCACCAGTTCGACGGTGGGGCCGCAGTAGCCGGTCTGGCAGAAGGCCGGCGTGGCGAAGAAGACCAACGAGGGTCGGCCCGAGGCCACCGTCTCGGCCACGGTCTTGTCGTAGGCTGGCAGGTACGGGTTCTGGTCGGTGGAGATCATCGTCGCCTCCTCCAGCGTCGAGGCGGTGAGGCTGTCCGAGCGCGGCGCCGGATCGCCGATGGCGGGCGTGCTGCCGAGCGGGTGGACCGCGAAGCGCAGGCGCTCGCTGGCCCACGATCCGTCCGGCTCCTGCACGAACACCTCAGCGCCCCACTCGCCGACGCAGTCGAAGTCGACCTGGGTGCGGTAGAGCCCACGGCCGAGCCCGGAGCTGAGATAGGCCGCGCCCCCGCGGGCGTACGGCGTGGCCGGATCGCGCTCGAGGGCGTAGAAGTCGACGCGGCTGGGTACGTCCTCGGCGGCCACCTGGCGATACGACTCGTCGAGCACGTTGTAGAGGAAGCGATTGTGTCCATGGGTGATGAGCGAGGACATCACGACGGGCAGGAACTCGGCCTCTCCGCCGCCGGCCAGGGGCCAGTCGGGCAGGTCCGTCGCCACACTGTCGGGGCCACAGCGCGGCGCCTCCGAGGCGGTCGTGGCGGCGGTTGCGGCCTCGGCGCCGGCACTCGGGCTCGGGCTCGTCTGGGCCGGCTCGTCAGCGGTGCAAGCGGCGATGCCCAGGAGGCCGGCGGCGGCGGTTGCAGCCAGGCGCAGGCGGTAGCGATCCATCGCAGCTGACGGTAGCGCTGACCGGCGAAGCCTGCCACGTGTGGGACGGCCCACGCTCACGATCGATCCTGAGCGCTGGTACGATCGCGCCTGTTCATGAACCTCCGGCTGACCAGCTTCCAGAAGCTGGCACTCATCACCATCGTCGCGGTCTACGCGATGATCGTCATCGGCGTCATCGTTCGTAGTACCGGATCGGGGCTCGGTTGTGGCGACTGGCCGCTTTGCCGCGGCGCCATCATCCCTGCTCTCGACGGCCCGAACGCCTGGGACCGTGCGGACTGGATCGAATCGATCCACCGCTGGTGGGGCGTCATCGTGGGATTCCTCGTGCTCGGCCTGGGGGTCCAGGCCTGGCGCGTGCACCGTGCTACACGCTCGATCGTGGCCGCCGCCGTGGTCGTCATCCTGCTCACCGGCTTCCAGGCCTGGCTGGGCAAGTGGACCGTCGAGTCGATGAACTCCAACGAATCGGTGAGCGCGCACCTCGCGACCTCCATGATCCTCCTGGCCGCGGCCATCTTCGTCTTCGTGCGCTCCCGCTATCCGGTCGAGCTGCCCCGGTCCGGAGCCAGTCAGCGCATCACGCTGGTCGTCGCCTTCGCGGCGGCTTCTGTCTACGTGCTCATGCTGTTCGGCTCCAACGTGACCGTGAACGCAGCCTCACTGGTCTTCCCCGACTGGCCGCTCTTCGACGGTCAGCTCATCCCGACCTGGCACGAGAACCCCGACGCAGCGCTGCTGCAGATGCACCACTTCGCGCACCGCATCGTGGCTGCCATCGTCGGGCTCATCATGCTCTGGGCCACGGTCGTGACCTGGCGGGTCGCGCGCGAGGCAGCCGACGACGAGACCCGTTCGGTCGCAGCCAACCGCGCCTTCAGCCTGGTCGGCACCGCCGCCGCGCTGTACGTGGTGCAGGTCGTGGTCGGCGCCTTCCAGATCTGGACCACGCTGGCGGCCTGGGCCGTGTCGGCCCATCTCGCGCTGGGTGCCGCTATCTGGGGCCTGATGGCCTCGGCCGCACTCTTCGCCTGGTACGACACCCGCAGCGCGGAACGGCCGGCGACCGCCGAGGAGCCCATCGACGAGATCCACGCTGCTGCCGCGCCGTCCGATGCGGCGGGTGCGTCGACCTCGCGGGCCGTGCCCTTCCGCCAGAAGGTCAGGGCCTACGTCGCGCTGACCAAGCCGCGCATCATCGAGCTGCTGCTGGTCACGACGGTGCCCGCGATGGTGCTCGCCTGGCGCTTCACCGTGGGCCTGGAGCCGGCCCGCTTCACCTGGCTGGTGGTGGCCACGCTCATCGGTGGCACGCTGGCCGCAGGCGCTGCCAACGCGGTCAACAACTACATCGACCGTGACATCGACATGCTCATGGTTCGCACCCAGCGGCGGCCGCTGCCGGCGCACTCGATCGCCCCGCAGGACGCGCTGCTCTTCGGCCTGATCCTGACGGTGGTGTCGTTCACCTGGCTGGCCTTCACGACCAACCTCGTGGCGGCCTTCCTGTCGCTGCTGGCCATCGGCTTCTACGTCATCGTCTACACCTTGCTGCTCAAGCGGAGCACGCCGCAGAACATCGTCATCGGTGGTGCCGCTGGAGCCCTGCCGCCGCTCATCGGCTGGGCCGCGGTCACCGGTGACATCGCGTTGCCCGCGCTGTTCCTCTTCGCCATCGTCTTCTACTGGACGCCGCCTCACTTCTGGGCCCTGGCGCTGCGCATCCGGGGTGACT
>CAYZDQ010000041.1:4488-4776 GCA_964476955.1 uncultured Anaerolineaceae bacterium | reverse complement strand
CGGTCACCCACGGCGTGCGCGAGACCACGCACCAGATCGCGCTCTACAGCGTGCTGATGGTGGCGCTGACCCTGATCTTCTTCGCGGTCGCGGAGATGGGGCTGCTCTTCCTCGGCGGAGCGCTCGTGCTGGGAGGCCTGTTCCTGTTCCAGGCCTTCGCCATGGCCCGAGAGGGCACCGACGCCCGCGCGGTCCGTATCTACAAGTCCTCGATCACCTACCTGACGGCGCTCTTCGCGCTGATCATCCTCGACGTCGCCGGCTTCATCCCACTCGGCTAGGACGGCC
>CAYZDQ010000041.1:0-4478 GCA_964476955.1 uncultured Anaerolineaceae bacterium | reverse complement strand
GATGCGGGCCCTACGGTCGCTGCTGCTGCCGCTCGGCGCTGCCCTCGTGCTGGGCTCGGCCGTCGCGTGCGAGCCCACGCTGAGGCAGGAGACCGGCATCGTCGTAGCGATCGACTCCCCTGCCCTCGGCCGCGTAGACAGCTTCGAGCTGCTGACACCGACGGGTGAGCGACTCGACTTCGACACGAGTGAGCTGCGCTTCCGGCCGGAGTTCCCCGCATCGCACCTGAGTGAGCACAAGGTCATCGGCGACACCATCGTGGTCACCTACAAGCAGGACGGCGAGCGGCTGGTGGTCACCCAGCTCGACGACGAGGACCACTAGCGAGCCAAGTCTCGCTGCGCTTCGAGCAGCCAGGCGTTCGTGGCATCGGGCTCGGCCGTCACGGCGATCTACCCGTCATCTCCTCACGAGCATTGAACACCTGCGTGTGAATCGCAGGCGATTCAGGCGCTCGAACTCTGCTGGGCCGCCTGGGTATGCCCACAGGGGCATGGCCTACCCACCCGCGCATGACATGACGCTCGTCGCGGTCGACCGAAGCCGGGATCGCCCCAGAGTCTGCTTGTTCGATAGCCGTGAGGTTTCGCCGAGATGGGTAGCGCCCTGACCGCCGGTCGCCGTGCTCGAACGTACCCGTGGCCGCACGAGCCGCCGGCCGCAGTCGAAGGAGGCGCCGATGTGCCTGCCACGCTCGGTGAACGCGTGGAGGATCGCCGGTGGCCTCGTCAGTCGCCGGTCTCGGCTGAGCCGGAGGGAGAGGTGGCGGCCTCGCCTCGGGCGTCAGCGGCCTCGTCGGCCGCACCTCGGGCACCGTTGGCCGTGGTTGGCGGTCCGTCGGACTCGGCAGGCTCCGCCACTGCCGCCGGGGTCGCCGCCTGCGCCTCGTGCGACTGCTGCACCCCTACTGCTACCTTGGCTGCTCGTGCTCGGGCCAGGCGCGCGTCCTCGCGCAGGTTCTCGCGCTCCTCGTGGCGCAGCCAGGCGGCCACGGTCAGCACCAGCGCCAGCACGAAGGCGCCATCACCACCGGCCCACATGATGCCGCCGGCGAGCGCCTGGTCCTCCAGCACGCTCGGGCCCCAGTCACGCACCAGGTCCGCGTAGTGCGGGTACAGCGGCTGTCGTGCCGAGAAGATGACCAGCCCCAGCAGCGACGAGAGCGGCATGCCCAACGCCAGGTAGAGGATGCGACCCGGGTAGGTCATGCGGTGCGGGCTGGGATCGGCGCCGATGACCGGCCACCAGAAGAGCAACGCTGTGCCCAGGAACAGGGCGTGCTCCAGGCGGTGCAACGCGAAGTCGTCGAGCGCCGCGTCGAACAACGGCGAGAAGTGCGAGAACCACATCACACCCGCGAAGAGGATCCAGGCGATCAGCGGGCGAGAGATGAAACGCACGAACCGTGACTCCAGCACCGGCAGCACCCAGCGCCGGCGGGCCTCGGGCGAGACCCAGCGCAGCAGCAGCGTGATGGGCGCGGCCAGCACCAGCAGCGGCGCGGCCACGAACGAGAGGAGCAGGTGCTGGACCATGTGGACCGAGAAGAGCGTGGTGTCGTAGAACTCGATCGGCGAGGCCAGCGCCAGGATGATCGTGCCGAGACCGGCCAGCCAGGACCACAGCCGCCAGCGCGGCATGGGGTTGCCCGGATGCCGCCGATTCACACCCGCGCGCATCTGCCAGTAGATGAGCGCTGCCAGCAGGACCGGCAGCCAGACATCGACCATGAACGTCCAGCCCTCGATGAGGATCGAAGGGGTCGGCTCGATGGGTGCCTGGCCATGGGCGACCACACCCACAGGGGTGACCAAGGTCAGCGCCAACGCGACAACGAGCGGCGCGAAGTGTCCGATTCCGAGACGGGGGGTCTCTCGGTGCGCCGCACGCCTGATTCGAGGAGGCGCGAAATGGCGCACGCAAATGTGCATCTAGTCGCTATGATATCTCGGTCCTGAGGAAGGAACAGAGAGACGGGGGAGAGTCCTTGCGTATCCCGGCATCGGGCGGCTGGCGACGCCGCCTTGCCCAATTGGCGATGGTGCCTGTTGTCGGCGCGATCCTGGCAGCCTGCACCGAACAAGCCAACGACAACCCTACCGGCGACGATGCGGCGCCCAACCTCTTCGGCGAGACCGCCAACGGCATCGGCTTCCCGCACGAGGTCGTGACCACGGAGGGTATCGCCTCCGCCGGGCTGTACCTGCCCATCTTCCTCATCGCGGTGATCATCTTCGTCATCGTGGAGGGCCTGCTGCTCTTCCTCATCCTGCGCTACCGCAAGCGCAGCAGCGGCGACGACCTGCCCGAGCAAACACACGGCAACAACCTGCTGGAGGTCATCTGGACGGCCATCCCGATGATCACCGTCTTCGTCCTCTTCGTCGTCTCCACGGCGGTGTTGATGAACGACGTGGAGGCCAAGTCCGACGAGCACGGCGCCGTCGTGGACGTACAGGCCTTCCGCTTCGGCTGGATCTTCGAGTACCAGGATCCCGACAGCCTCGATGCCGAGGCCGGCACTTACGAGCCCGCGGGCCTGACCATCAGCGGCGGCGGCCGTGAAGGCGCGCCGGAGATGACGCTGCCGGTGGGCGAGCCGGTGCTCATCCGTCTCACCGCCGCGGACGTCATCCACTCCTGGTACGTGCCCTCGTTCTTCTTCAAGCGCGATGCCATCCCTGGTCGCGTCAACGAGTTCCAGATCACCATCGAGCAGCCTGGCGTCTACGGTGGCCAGTGCGCCGAGTTCTGCGGCCTCGCGCACGGTGACATGTTCTTCACCGTCAACGCCATCGAGGCGGCCGAGTACGACACCTGGTTGGCCGAGCAGACGGGAGCCACGACCGCAGCGACCGAGACGCAGCCCGAGACCGAAGCCGAAGCGGACGCCGACGCTGAGCCCACTACCGACGAGACCAGCGAGGAGACCGCCTGATGGGCACCGCGACTACCCATCCGGGCGCGTCCGTGAGCCGGCGCTCCACGCTCCTCGAGTGGCTGACCACGACCGACCACAAGAAGATCGGCGTGATGTACATCGTGACCGCGTTCGCCTTCTTCCTGCTCGGCGGCCTGCTGGCGCTCGCGATCCGCACGGAGCTGGCGGTACCCGGGGCCCAACTCTTCGTCAGTCAGGCCGGCGGCGTGGACAACGCCATCTACAACCAGCTCTTCGGCATGCACGCGATCCTGATGATCTTCCTGTTCGTCATGCCCATGACCACCGGCCTCGCCAACTACATCGTGCCGCTGCAGCTGGGAGCGGCCGACATGGCCTTCCCGCGCATCAACGCCCTCTCCTTCTGGATGCTGGTGGTAGGCGCCATCCTCATCGTCAGCGCGTTCTTCTTCGGCGGCGCACCTACCGGCTGGACGCTCTACGTGCCACTCGCGACCAACACCGACTTCACACCCATGACCGGCGTGGATCTGTTGTTGCTGGGACTCGTGGTTCTCGGCTTCAGCTCGATCTTCGGCGCCATCAACTTCATCGCCACCATCTTCAACATGCGCGCGCCCGGCATGGGCCTGCTGCGCATGCCGATGTTCTGCTGGACGTCGCCGGTGACCTCGATCCTGCTGCTCTTCAGCCTGCCGGTCATCGCCGCGGGCCTGATCATGATCTTCATCGACCGCAACTACGGCGGTGGTTTCTTCGACCCGGCCCTGGGCGGGAGCCCCGTGCTCTGGCAGCACATCTTCTGGTTCTTCGGCCACCCCGAGGTGTACATCCTGATCCTGCCGGCCTTCGGCATCATCAGCGAGATCATCCCGGTCTTCAGCCGCAAACCGCTCTTCGGCTACAAGGCCTTCGTCCTGGCCACCGCGGCCATCGGCGCCCTCGGCTTCACCGTCTGGGCTCACCACATGTTCGCGACCGGCGCGGTCTACCTGCCCTTCTTCAGCTTCTTCACCTTCCTCATCGCGGTACCCACCGGCGTGAAGTTCTTCAACTGGCTGGCCACCATGTGGGGCGGCCACCTGCGCTTCGACACACCCATGCTGTACGCGGTGGGCTTCATCGCGCTGTTCCTCATCGGCGGCCTCGATGGCGCCTTCCTCGCGGTCGTGCCCTTCGACTTCATGGTCCATTCCACGTACTGGGTCGTCTCGCACATCCACTATGTGCTGGTGGCAGGCGCCGTCTTCGCGATCTTCGCCGCGCTCTTCTACTGGTTTCCCAAGATCACCGGGCGCCAGCTCAACGAGCGCATGGGCAAGGTCCAGTTCTGGATCCTCTTCATCGGCACCAACCTGGCCTTCTTCCCGCAGCACATGCTCGGGCTCGACGGCATGATCCGGCGCATCTCCGATTACTCGGGCAACGCCGGCTGGACCGAGCTGAACTTCCTCTCCACGGTGGGCGCCTTCCTCATCGCCTTCAGCGTGCTGCCGTTCCTGTGGAACGTGTTCGTGACGCTGCGCAAGCCGATGGAGCACGAGGCGGACCCGTGGGATGGCAACTCGCTCGAGT
>CAYZDQ010000040.1:0-10271 GCA_964476955.1 uncultured Anaerolineaceae bacterium | reverse complement strand
AGGGCACCGAGTACGTGGTCCCCGCACAGACGGTCATCCCCGCAGTGAGCCAGGCCGCCGACGACAGCTTCCTGCCCGTGGAGGCCGAGTTCCAGGTCCACCGGGGCCGCATCCGCGTCGATCCCGGCACCTACGCCACCAACGTGCGTGGCGTCTTCGCCTGCGGCGACTTCGTGACCGGTCCGACCACGCTCATCGAGGCGGCCGGTCACGGCAAGAAGGCGGCCTACGCCATCGACCGCTACCTCTCGGGCCGTTCCACCGTGGAGGTAGACGCCAACGTGCGCATCGTCAGCTCCTCGCGACACGACATGCCCGAGTTCTACGACACCCTCCCGCGCCAGCACATCCCGGTGGTGCCGGTGGAGGCGCGCATCCCCTCGGATGACCCGGTGGTCAACTTCAGCACGCCCATGGAGCTCGGCTTCGGCGTCGACGGCGCGGTGACCGAGTCCACGCGCTGTCTCATGTGCAACTACAACATCTGGTTCGACGGCTTCCGCTGCGTCCTCTGTGGCGCTTGCTCGGATGTCTGCCCCGAGGGCGTCATCCACATGATCGACGTCAACCAGATGAAGTCCGAGGGCGCGCTGCCCGAGCTGGTCGACGGCTACGGCTGGACCCAGGGCGCGGCCATGGTCCTCGATGAGGAACGCTGCATCCGTTGCGCCCTCTGTGTGAAGCGTTGTCCCTACGACGCCATCACCATGGAACGGTTCGAGATGCAGGAGGTCAGTGAGGACGGTAGGCTCTACAAGGAGTCGTACCGTGACACCCAGCTCGGCCTGGCGGGTGTCGGCAACCAGGCAGAGGCAGGGGGACACACCTCGGTGACACGGCGTTGAGCTTCCTCGAACGCATCGATCAAGGCATCCGCCGCAGCGCGGCGTTCCGGTCGATCTTCCGGCAGCCCTATCCCAGCGACGAGCGCTCGCGCTCGATGGCCGTGATGAACAACGTATTCCTGCACCTTCATCCGGTGCGGGTCCGCCAGCACGCGGTCAAGTTCGCCTATACCTTCTGCCTGGGCGGGCTCTCGTTCTTCTTCTTCCTGGTGCTGACGGTGACGGGCGTGTACCTCATGTTCTTCTATGTACCGTCTGCGACCCAGGCCTACTCTGACATCCTGCGGATCCAGGCAGAGGTGCCCTTCGGGCTGCTCTCCCGCAACATCCACAGATGGGCGCTGCACATGATGCGCGTCTTCTATCACGGCGCCTACAAGCCACCGCGTGAGTTCAACTGGGTGGTGGGCGTGGTGCTCCTCTTCCTGACAATCTTCCTCTCGTTCACCGGCTACCTGCTGCCGTGGGACCAGATCGCCTTCTGGGCCATCACCATCGGCACCAACATGGCCACGTTCGCGCCGCTCTTCAACACTCCGAGCCAGCTGCTGCTGCTGGGCGGCATCGAGGTCGGTCAGAACACCCTCCTCCGCTTCTACGTCCTGCACGTGATCCTGATGCCGCTGGTAGCGGCGCTCTTCCTGGCTGTGCACTTCTGGCGTATCCGCAAGGACGGAGGTATCAGCGGTCCGCTATAGACCGAACGAGAGCCCATGAGCGACGAGACCAAGAACCCCCAGGTCCCAGCCACGCCACCGGCCTCGGCGCCGGAGCGTCGGTCGACCCTGCCCGCGGCACCGCCCGAGCGGCGTGTGACCGAGATCGACAAGCAGCGCGTACCCATGGCCGCCAAGCCGTATCGCCTGCTGGCACTGGTCAAGCAGGATGCGGTCGTGCGCGTCCAGAAGGAACCGGACGACACGGTCATGACCTGGCCGCACCTGCTCAGCATCGAGTTCTTCGCGGCGGCCATGATGAGCATCTTCATGCTGGCCATGGGCGTCTTCGTCAACGCTCCGCTCGAGGAGCTGGCCAACGGCAACGTCACCCCCGCGGTGGCCAAGGCGCCGTGGTACTTCGTCGGACTGCAGGAGTTGCTGGCCTACTTCCATCCCACGGTGGCAGGCGTGCTGGCCCCGACGGTCATCCTCGTCGGCGCGGCTCTGGTCCCGTTCATCGATCGTGGCCCCAAGGGCGACGGCGGCTCGCCCCGTCCATCGGACCGGAAGGTCGGCGTCATGCTTTTCACCCTGTTCATGGGTGCGGGCCTGGCCATCACCTTCCTCGGCGCCTTCTTCCGCGGCCCAGGCTACGCCTGGACGATGCCGTGGGACGGCTTCTTCTTCGCACTGTAGGGGCGCACGATGGGTAACTGGAAGTTGACTCGATCGCAAGAGCCCCAGGCCTTGACTGAGCCGGTGCTGCGCGAGATGCGCAGCGGGGCGACCGCCGGCCTCACCCGACGCCAGCTCATCCGGCGCTCCATCGGTGCCGCGACCGCGCTGTGGCTGCTGGAGGTCGGAGCGGGCACGCTGGGTTTCCTCTGGCCCAACCTGGCCCGTGGCTTCGGCGGCCAGATCAATCTCGGCAGCTACGAGACCGTCTCGGCGAGCCCGGAGGTCACGGGCCTGACGCTCAAGGACGGCGCGCCCTCGTACTTCGCCACGGCGCGCACATTCGTCATCCTCAATGACCCCAACCTCGGCTTCCAGAACGGCGAGTCATCCGACGGCGATGGCGCGACCACCAACGTGACCACGATGTGGCAGAAGTGTCCGCATCTGGGCTGCAAGCCCAACTTCTGCGAGTCCAACTACTGGTTCGAGTGCCCCTGTCACGGCTCGCGCTTCGATCGCCTTGGCACCAAGGTGAAGGAGCTCGGTCCGGCGCCTCGTGGTCTCGACCGCTTCGCCCACAAGGTCGATGACGGCGATCTCATCGTGGACACCAGCAAGGTCGTGCTCGGTCCGCTGCCGGTAGCGCTGGGCCAGCCCGGCCTGATCCCGGCCAAGTCGCCCACGGGCTGTATCTGATGACCGAGGACAAGAGCGGGCGCGAGCTGACGCCGCGCGAACCGGGCGAGGTCGACTCGCCCGATGCGGCGCTGACGCCGGTCGATGGCGAGAACCGCGAGGTCGAGCGTTTCTCCGCTGGTCCTCGCGCCCACAGCGTCGGCCTGACCGAGGAGCGCTCCGCACAGATCGTGCGTCAGAGCGCCAATGCCCGCAACGTCGTCTTCCTGGCCATCCTGGTCATCGCCCTCTTCATCCCCGTCTACTGGTTCTACGAGTCAGGCATCCCCGCGCTCGGCGTGGACAGCCGCCTTTCCGCTGAGGCGGACGTGCAGTACGTCACCGACGTGGCCCGTGGCTACGAGCTGTACCTGGCCAACTGCGCCGAGTGCCATGGCGATGACGGCCAGGGCGGTGTCGGCCCCAAGCTCAATGACCAGGCCAAGCTCTACAACGCGCTGACGCCGGCAGGCGATCCCGGTAGTGGTCACCTCAACCCCGTCTACCTCGACAACGTCCTGACCGTGGGCGGCCGCTACGTGTGCGGCGACCCTGACAGCCTCATGGGTGCCTGGGAGAATCCTGATGGGCCTCTGAACTACCGCCAGGTGGAGGAGCTCATCGCCTGGCTCAACGCCAGTCAGGATGTCGTCTTCGAGCGCCACATCGAGTCCCACGGCGAGACCGACGAAGAGCATGCTGAGCCCGAGGTCGTGGCCGGCTGGACCGACCCCGATTGGCAGCCCGGCCCCGAAGACACGCCACCGCCAGCCTGCTGGAAGGCGCCGGACGGCCTCGTCCCCGCGACTGGCGGCAGCGGCGACGGCACCACCCCCGCGGCCACGCCCGCCCCCGATGGCGGCACCACCGAGCCGGTCAGTGGCGGTACGCCCGAGGCCCCGCGCCAGATCATGATGGAGGCCAACGCCGCGCTGCAGTTCACTGATGAGAACGGCGCGGTGATCACGCAGATCGAGGCCCTGCCGGGCGAGACCATCGAATTCGTCATCGACAACACCGCCGGCTTCGACCACAACTTCTACATCGGCCAAGCCGAGGAGTTGCAGGTGCCCTTCGGTGAGACCGAAGACGGTATCGCCACCTGGCAGTCCGGCGTAGAGACGTTCACCTGGACGGTGCCCGAGAGTGGCGCCGAGGGCCTGCAGTTCGCCTGCACCGTGCCCGGCCACTACACGCCCATGCACGGCGACATCGTCATCACCGCCGGAGCCACGCTCGAAGCCGCTCCGGCCGAGGAGGCCGCGCCGGAGGGCAAGGTCGCTGAGACCGGCGAGGAGCCGGCCCCTGACACCGGCGGCGAGAGTGCGGCCGGGGGTACGCCCGAAGAGCCGCGCGTGATCAAGATGCTGGCCAACGCGGCCCTGCAGTTCACCGACGAGGACGGCGCAGTGCTGAGCAGCATCGATGCCATCCCGGGCGAGACCATCGAGTTCCAGATCGACAACACCGCCGGCTTCGACCACAACTTCTACATCGGCACGCCTGAGGAGCTACAGGTCCCGTTCGGCGAGACCGAGGAGGGCATCCCCACGTGGCAGTCCGGCGTGGAGACCTACACCTGGACCGTGCCGGAAGCCGGCGCCGAGGGCCTGCAGTTCGCCTGCACCGTCCCCGGCCACTACACGCTGATGAGCGGCGACATCGTGATCTCGAGCTAGGGCAGGAGAGGACGTGGCACAGCAAGCACTCCCACAGGGCGCCACCCGCCGACGCGTGGCCTTCGGGCTGCTCGACGCCGATGGCTGGACCTGGGCCGGGCTGAAGGCGACCTTCTGGTTCCTGTTCATCATCTTCATGCTCGGCGTGGTCCCCAACTGGGCCTACTACTTCACCACCAGCAACACCATCTCGGTGGGCTACAACTTCGCCTCGATCGTGAACCTGTGCCCGGCCGACAACGAGGACCTGCCCTGTCCGGCTCCCGCCGGAGCGATGAAGCCGTGGCAGGAGTCACCCCCGGAGCTGGCGCTGCCGGCGGCCCGCTCGGGCTCGTCGGTCTACCAGTCGGGCTCGACCATCTACCTCGTCGGCGGTGTCGTCGACGGTGTGGCCACCGACGAGGTCCTGGTGACCGAGGTGAGCGAGGACGGCAACCTCGCACCCTGGACCTCCGGCCCCGCGCTGCCCGCGCCACGCACCGACGCGGCCGTGGGCATGTTCGCCGGCGTGCCCTACCTGATGGGCGGCTTCGACGAGTCCGGCCGGCCCACCGCCACCGTCTACCGCGGAATCGTCGAGGAGGGCCTGCTCACCGGTTGGGCGCTTTCCGACGGCGAGAGCCGCACCGAGCCGCTGACACTGCCGCAGCCACTGGCCGGCGCCGGTGTGGCCAACGGCACGGCCGGCTTCCTGCTCCTCGGCGGCATCGACGCCAACGGTGAGCCCACCAACGGCGTGCACCTCGCATGGATCGATGAGCGGGGCGACCTGGGGGCCTGGGAGCCGCTGGAGGACCTGGCCCTGCCGGAGCCGCGCGCGCACATGGTCGCCGACCGCATCGCCGACTTCTACTACGTCGTCGGCGGGGTCGGGCCTGATGGCGCCGCCACCGACACGGTCTTCCGTTTCGAGATGCACGACAACGCCCCGGCCACCAATGAGGCAGGAGCGCTCCTGGGCTGGGCCGTCGCGCCCGAGGCCCAGGCGCTGCCGGCGCCTCGCGCTGATGCCACGGCCTTCAACTCCAACGGCGCGATCTATGCCCTCGGCGGCTACGACGCCGAGGGCCTGCCGCAGGAGTCGATGCTCTGGGCCCTGCCGGACACGACCACTGGCGACTACGACGGCTGGGAGCGACTGGAGCAGACCGATCTGCCCGTGGCCACTGCCGGCGCACCTATCGTGGGTATCGGGCCGCATGCCTTCATCTTTGGCGGGGAGACGCCGGAGGGCGCGACCGATGCCTCGCTGCGCGCGGAGATCTCGCCGCGACCGCCCTTCTTCCAGCTCGGTATCGCCGGAGCGACCATCCCCGGCCTGGCCATCAAGGGCGAGGTCGGCCAGCAGCTGGGCTACCTCAACGCCATGAGCGTGGGCATGCTGAACTTCGTGATCCTCATCATCCTGGGTGTCGCCTTCAGCCGCCCGGAGTCGAGCAAGCGGGTGATCGGCCGGATCCTGCGCATCAAGCCGGAGCCGGAGGAACAGTACCGGGCCTAGTGCCCCGTCTGCCCGGCGCCCGTCATGATACGGTCGCCGCGTGATGGTTCACTCCCTGCGACGAGGCCGGCGCGGCAGGTCTGCCCCGTGAGCGAGGGCACTTCCACGCCGGAAGTGTCGGCCGTCATCGAGCCGCAGGCCCGGGAGCGTGACTCGCGCTGGAGCTGGGTCCGCCCCCGCTGGTCCGGATCCTCATCAATGCCCTGACCTTGCTGTTCCTGCTGGGGTCTGGTGGGCGAGCTCGGCAGTGGGCGTCGCATCCAGCTCGCAGGTCGTGGTCAGTCGTCGCCTGGGTCGACGCTTCGGACCTTCGTAGCCACCGCGATCGTCCATGGCTCGGCAGTTGACCTCGTGAGGCGCCCACGTCCCCGGTTCGCCATGGTCACCTGTCGCTTGCATCGACGGTAGCCCCAGAGATGAGGCCGGCGTGTGTGACTACCGTCGCCTGTGGCGACCTCTGGCCACAAGGCTGGCCATCGAGTGGCCTTAGCGTCGCCACGGGCGACAGGTGGCGATATCGACCCGAGGGCTCACTCGATATCGTCGTTGGTGGCGACATCTGTCGTGAGCGTGGGCCGATCGAGGTAGCGAGTCCTCGCGGGCCTGGACCAGGCCAAGCAGCACGAACTGGGCCATGAGCCCGACCAGGATCGCGAGGGCGATCCAGCGGACGCGCGTGCTCCATGTGGCCGGCGCCTCGGGGCCCGTGCGTGGCACGCTCATCTAGGTCTCGCGACGATAGGTGGCCAGTGGCGGATCGGCAGACCCGTCGATGGTGAGCGTGCGCAGCCCGGTACCGCCGATGGCCGGACCCAGCAGCACGCCGCCGCGCTCGAGCGTGCGGACCAGGGCGCGCGTGGCCTCGACCGAGCTGGCGACCGCCAGGCGGAAGCGGTCCTGCGGCAGCCGGGGCGCCGCATCCTCGCCCACCACGAGCCAGTCGAAGCCGTCCGGCAGCGGAGTCGAGGGGAGCGGACCGACCCACACGGCCGCGCCGCCGGGTGCGATCGCCGCAGCCTCGGTCAGGGCCGTCGATCGGCGCCGGCCCGCGAGTCGTTCGGCCTCGAGGCTCGCTTGCTCGTACGCGTCGATCGCCTCACGCAGGCCTTCCAGCTCTGGCACCGTGGCCCCGTCGAGGCGAGCGATCGTATCGGCACCCAGATCGAGCCACTCGGGTACTGACGCCGGCGTGCCCGCGAATGCGCCCCAGTGGAGCGCGCCATCAGCGGCGGACACGCGGTCGGCCGGCGGTGGCGGGAAGAGCAGGCGTGTCACCGCGGCCGCTCCGGCCCACTGGAGCCAGCCCTCGGTGTCGGTGGTGGCCAGCGCCGAAGGCATCAGCGCGGCCCACACCGGCAGGCCCGTCTCCACGGCCTCGCCGATGGCGCTGCGTGCGTCGGCCTCGGTCCGCTGTCCCTCGACCAGGATGAGGTCCGGCCGTGCGTCCGCGATGATCCCGGCCTGGTCGCGGTAGTCCCGCGCGGTCGCGGCCTCGCGTGGCAGCAGCCGACCGCTGTCGACCTCTGGCTCCTCATCGAGTGCCGGCAGCGAAGCGGCCACCAGTGGGGCCGGTCGGCCATGGCCGGGATCGTCTTCGGGCGTCTCGGCCAGGCGTTCCTCGCGGCGTTCCAGACCCAGCTCGGTGGCCTGGCGCGCGGTTCGAACGGCGGCGGCGGTCCAGGCCCCGGCGCGCCTAGTCTCGCCCAGGGGCAGAAGCGCCCGCCGGTGCGTCAGCCAGGTCGGCGCGACGATGACATCGGCCCCCAGCGTGGCCTGGGCCGCGATCCGCTCACGGGCGCCGTGCTCGTCGCGCAGGTGGAGCGGCAGGTACCAGTCCGCGTCCTCGGGATGGGGCCGGGCCGGGACCCGCTCAGGGCCGAACGAGCCAGCCAGCAGCAGATGACGCTTGGCCATGGCTGTCGGGGGCTAGAACTCGCCCTCGCCGGGCTCGGGCTCGCCGCTGGTAGTGGGCAGGCCGGCCTTGTGCCAGGCCACCACGCCGCCGTTCACGTTGGTCACGTTCTCGAAGCCATTACCCACGAGCATCTGGGTCGCGTTCTGGCTCCGGCCGCCGGTGCGACACATGAGCAGGATCTCGCGGTCGCGCGGCAAGTCCTTGACGCGGCCGTTCAGCCGGCCCAGCGGCAGCAGCACCGCGCCCTTGGCCCGGATCTGCGTGTACTCGTTGGGCTCCCGCACGTCGATGATGAGTGCGCCGGTCTCGTTGCCCTGCAGCTCGGCGGCCTCCTGGACGGATACGGCGGGCACACCGGGGCCCATCAGGTTGCGAAGGAATGACATCGTTACTCCAGTTCGATCAGGGGTATGCGGCCGGCGATGCCGGCGTCGAGCTCATGCCAATGGGTGATCTCATCCTCGCCCAGTTTCCAGCACAGCCAGATGGGCCGGCCGTTGGCCAGAGCAGGGATGTCCACCAGTCCGGTCCCGATGTCGCGCAGGGTCACGCCCCACGCGTCGATCTGCCGGACCGCCTGTTCCATGCGCCGGACGATGGCGGTCACGGCGTCACGCTCGCGCTCGAGCTCGGCGCGATCGATCTCCTCACCCGCAGCCAGCTGCTGCAGGCGGAGCTGGGCGGCGGCGACCGCATCACGGTCGTCACGCAGGCCGTACAGCAGGGGTCGAAGCTCGGCGATGCGGCCGTTGGCGTCGTCGAGCTCGTAGTAGGTGGTCACGGCGGGATTCTCGCACGCTTCGCCGGATTGCCCGATGGACGCCACGCACGACCGATCCGACGCTAGAGTCGAGCCCATGCGCATGGCTCGACGGATGGAGCGGCTGGGCACGGAGGGCGCCCTCGCGGTGGGGGTGCGTGTGCGCGAGATGACTGCGGATGGGCGCGACATCGTCTCGCTCCACATCGGTGAGCCAGACTTCGACACGCCGCCGAACGTGGTGGAAGCGGCCTACCGGGCGCTCGCGGACGGCGCCACGCACTATCCGCCGCCGCTGGGCGTGCCTGCCTTCCGGGAGGCCATCGCCGCCGACTTCGGCCGCCGCCGAGGCGTCGCGGTACCGTCCTCACGCGTGGTGGTCACGCCGGGGGGCAAGCCGATTCTGGCATTCACGCTGATGGCTCTCGCGGACCCTGGAGACGAGATCATCGTGCCCGACCCCGGCTTCCCCATCTACGCTTCGATGGCCCGATTCATGGATCTGGCGCCGGTGCCCATCCCGCTCCGCGCCAGGCACGACTTCCGCCTCGATCTCGACGAGCTGCGTGCGCTCATCACGCCGCGTACGCGCGTGCTCGTGATCAACTCCCCGCACAACCCTACCGGCGGGATGCTCACCCGGGCCGACCTCGAAGGGGTGGCCTCCATCGCCATCGCCAACGACCTGGTCGTGCTCACCGACGAGATCTACGGTCGCCTGGTCCACGATGGTGAGCACCACTCGCTGCTGGAGATCGACGGCATGTCCGAGCGCACGGTCGTGCTCGACGGCCTCTCCAAGACGTATGCCATGACCGGTTGGCGCCTGGGCTGGGGCATCGTGCCGGCCAGGCTCGTGGAGCCGTTCGAGCGGCTGCTCATCAACACCGTCTCGGGCACCGCCACCTACGCCCAGCTGGCCGGAGCAGAGGCGCTCACCGGGCCGCCGCTGGCGGTGGATGAGATGGTCGCCGAGTTCCGCGCGCGCCGTTCGCTGATGTTGGAGGGGCTACGTGGGCTGCCGGGCCTGTCGGTGCCGGATCCGGCGGGCGCGTTCTACGTCTTCCCCGACGTGAGTGGCACGGGCATGGATGGCGAGGTCCTCACCGAGCGCCTGCTGACCGAGGCCGGTGTGAGCGTGCTCGCGGGCTCCGACTTCGGCGAGGTCGCCACCGACCACGTGCGCATCTCCTATGCCAACTCTCGTGCCAACCTGCGACTGGCCCTGGAGCGCATGGCCGACTTCCTCGCGCGCGCCGGCTAGGACGCACGGCGAGGGAGCCGCGAAACGGTCAGGTCAAGGAGCTTCGCTTCCCAGTGACTCGACCCCGGCCACATCGCAGACGTTCGCGTATCCGGCCGTAGCGCACTACACGGCCGCATGCTGGCCGGCGTGCGTCAAGTCGTCCCCTCTCCGGATATCAGCAGTGCGAGATGCAGTCGCAAGGTTCCGTCGGACCCCGTTGACGCGCGCCGCTCATTCTCGCGGATGGTACGGCCCGGTATCTCCACGGAGACCTCTCCGGTGGCCGTCTCCACCTTTACATGGGTGATCGGAC
>CAYZDQ010000039.1:0-10354 GCA_964476955.1 uncultured Anaerolineaceae bacterium | reverse complement strand
ACTGCTGGCCTACGCCGAGCGCGATCGGGTGCTGCCGGAGGTCTACCGCAAGCGCGTCATCGTCAAAGCCGGCGACGTCCTGCCCACGTTCACCGTCCACGGCCACGTCGCCGGCCTGTGGTGGGCAGATTCGGAAGCCGATCGCGAGCCACGAATCACGCTGGAGCCATTCGAGCCGCTCCCGCCGGCCACGCGCGAGGCCCTGATGCAAGAGGCCGCGGCGCTGGCGGTCTTCATCGCTGACCGCGAGCCGCAGGTCTATGTCCGCTACCGGCACACGAGACGGCGCGGCTGACCCCCGCAGGGCCCGCCCCACTAGACTCGACCATCGTGGAACTCGACTTCAGCCTCGACCTCGCCGTAGGTGTGTTGGCACTACTCGTGGCGGCCTACGCCATGGTGGCGGCCAGGCTGGCGCGCTGGTCGGTCTCGGCTGCCTTCAGCTTCATGGTCATCGGGGCCATCATCGGCGGCGCCGGCGTGGGCGTCACCGTCAGCGATCTGCCTTCGATGGACATGCTCAGCATCCTCGCCGAGCTGACCCTGGCACTGGTGCTCTTCTCGGCCGCCTCGACCGTGCGCCTCAAGCGCCTGGAGGTGGATTCGCACATCGTCCTGCGCATGCTGGCCATCGGCCTGCCCCTGACGGTGGTCCTGGGCACGGTGGCCGCACTGGGCCTGTTCCCCGGCATCTCGATCGGGCTGGCCCTGCTCATCGGCGCCTCACTCTCGCCCACCGATGCCGACCTCGGCCACCAGGTCATCACCGACACTTCGGTGCCGGCCCGGGTGCGGCGCGTGCTCAACGTCGAGAGCGGCCTCAACGACGGCATCATCGCCCCGGTCATCACCATCGCCATCGCGCTGGCCGTGTTCGGAGACGTGAACGGCATGCATCCGCTCATCGACGCCGCGCGTGAGCTGACGGTGGCCATCATCGTGGGCATCGCCCTCGGCGGTGTCGGCCGTTGGCTGCTGATCCGTGCCGACCTGCGCAAGACCGCCTCGCGCAACTCCCGCCAGCTGGCCACGCTGGCCCTGGCCCTCGGCGCGTACTTCATCGCGGTGGGGCTGGAGTCGAGCGGTTTCATCGCTGCCTTCGCGGCTGGGCTCGCGTTCGGCATGGGCCACAAGGAGCGGGTGGAATCGGCTGTGGCCTTCACTGAGGCGCAGTCGAGCCTGCTCTCCATCCTCGTCTGGCTCGTCTTCGGCCTCATCATCGTGGGCGATCATGTCATCGGCATGACCGATCCAAGGGTCATCGCCTATGCCATCCTGGCCCTGACGGTCCTGCGCATGCTGCCGGTCGCCCTAGCCCTCGCCGGCACCGGCTTCGACCGCGTGAGCGTGCTCTTCATCGGCTGGTTCGGTCCGCGCGGCCTGGCCTCGGTGGTCTTCGTGCTGCTCGGCCTGGAGGCACTCGAGGCACAGGGTGTGGATGCCGGTCCGCTCGGTCCGGTGGTCGCCTGGACGGTGGTGCTCTCGGTCGTGCTCCACGGCTTCAGCGCGACGCCCCTGGCTGCCTGGTACGGACGCTATGCCGCGGGACTACCCGCCGATGCGCCCGAGCACGTCGGCGAGGCGGAACCGCGACGCGCGAAGTGGCAGTTCCACGCGCATCACTCCACCCGCGACTAGCGGCTCTGCCGATTCAGGGGGTGCGGACTATCCTCGCGCCATGAAGCGACGACGCATCGCGGCCCCGCCGTTCCTCAGCCTCCTCCTCACGCTCGTCCTTGACGGCGCGGCCATGGCGCAGGTAGCCACCCTCGCCACACCGGGTCCCGACGCGGACGGCACAGCCGTGCCGGTCGAAGCCCTCGATGGCGAGGAGGCCATCCTCGAGTTCGTGGCCTGCCTGCGCGACAACGGCCTCGACCTGCCCGACCCCCAGTTCGGGCCCGAAGGTGCCCGTTTCGCGGATCCGGCGGTGATGGCCGCCATCGACTTCCGCAGCTCGGATTTCCTCGACGCCATGGAGGCCTGCGGGGAGCTGCTGGCGGCCCTGCAACCTGAGGTCGACCCGGAGCAGCAGGCCAAGTAGATCGAACAGCAGCTGGCGTTCGCTGAGTGCATGCGGCGCGAGGACCTCGACTTCCCCGACCCCGATCCGGTTCGCGGCTTCTCCATCGGCGCCATGCGCGGTGCTGATGGTGAGCTCGCCATCGATCCGTTCTCGGCGGAGTTCCGGGCCGCCTCGGAAGCCTGCGTGGCCGAGATGGGCGTCGAGCTGCCCGGTGGCCCAGGCGATCCAGCCGACTGACGCCGGGCTTTCAGCGGTCTTTCAGGAACGTGGCCTAGCGTAGACACGATGCACCTGCTCATCATCGAGGACGACCCGCGCCTGACGCGTACGCTGACGCGCCTGCTGGTGGCCGATCACCACATCGTCGACACCGCCCCTAACGGGCGCGACGGCCTGGACCTCGCCTTGGCAGACACCGGCATCGAGGCCATCGTGCTCGACGTCGGCTTGCCGGACATCGACGGGCTCGGCGTCTGCAGTGAGATACGCCGGGCCGGCCTGACGTTGCCCGTGCTGATGCTCACCGCCCGAGACACCGTCGCTGATCGTGTCGACGGCCTCGATGCAGGCGCCGACGACTACCTCGTGAAGCCCTTCGCCTATCCCGAACTCTCGGCTCGGCTCCGGGCTCTGGCACGCCGAGGCGCGGCCCGCGACGGGAATGGCGCACGCCTATCGGTCGGAGCCATCGACCTCGACGAGCGGAGTCGTACCGTGCGCGTCAGCGACGATCGGGTGGAGCTCTCTCGACGCGAGTTCGGCCTGCTCGAGGCCTTCCTCCGACACCCCGATCAGGTTCTCACGCGGGATCAGCTGCTCGATCTGGCCTGGCCGATCGCGGTGGCCGTGACCCTCAACAGCGTCGATGCCTACGTGAGCATGCTGCGACGCAAGCTCGGTCCCGAGGCCGCGCGCCTTCAGACCGTACGCGGCATCGGCTACCGGATGTCCAGCCAATGAACCGGATCGCTCGCGGTGACGAGCGGATGATGCGCCGAACGCGGATGCGGCTGGCGTTGTGGAGTGGAGCCATCACCCTCGGCGTGTTGGTGCTGCTCGGCAGCGGCATCTACCTCATGGTCGCCCGGCAGCTGGCAGCGGACAGTGAGGCGCAGCTGCGGGCGCGCGCGGAAGCGATGGTCTCCGTTCCGTTCGCGACCGACCTCGGTATGCTGCCGGCCAGCGGCATCATCGCCGTCGCCGACGAAGTCGAGATGCCGGGGCTGGTCTTCGGTGGACCACTCTCGGGCACAGTCGCGGAGATCATCGACCTTGACGCCATCGGCGCCTTCAGCGTGGCGATCGCTGACATGGTCGCTGAGCCCAGCACAACGGCAGCACCGCCCAGCCTCGTGGATGTGCCTGCCGGTCTCGTCGGTGGCCTGGGGCCCATAGCCATCGCCGACGCAGTCGATGCGACGGAAGTGCACATCACGACCACCGAGCTCGACGGCACCCCGGTAAGGGTCCTGATGACGCCTCTCGAGACCGCACAGGGCCCAGCGGTCGTGCGTGTGCTGGCCGACCGCACTGCGGAGGTCGGTACGCTGGAGTCCCTCCTGCTGGTCCTGCTGGTGGCGGCCCCGTTGGTGGCTGTTGCTGCCGGGCTCGCCGGGTGGGCGTACTCGGGACGTGCACTGGTCCCCATCCGCGTGGCCATCGAGCGCCAACGCCGGTTCGCGGCCGACGCCAGTCATGAGCTGCGCACGCCGCTGGCCGTCGTCTCGGGCAACCTCCAGGCCCTGGCCGGCGCCGACGACCCCATCACCGCCGACGATGAAGCCATCACCGACTCGATCGCCGAGACCGAGCGCATGACGGTCCTACTCGACGACCTGCTGGTCCTCGCACGCGCCGATGCCGAGGCCCTGCCCATCGAGGTCACCGCCATGGACCTGGCGGATGAGGCGACCGAGGCGGCTGAGAGCCTGGCGCCGCAGGCCGAGCTACGTGATGTCGAGCTCATCCTGGACGTGGAGCCCGTGCCCTTGCACGGTGACCCGGGGCGCCTCCGCCAGCTCGTCGTCATCCTCGTGGACAACGCCATCCGCTACGGCTCGTCGGGCGGGCGCGTGTGGATCACCGTCCGAGGGGACGAGGGTGGTTCCACGCTGGTCGTGGCCGACGACGGACCAGGCCTCGACCCCGCCGACCGGGAGCGGGCCTTCGAGCGCTTCTGGCGAGGCCACGACGTGGCTGCGCCGGGTAACGGCCTGGGCCTGTCGATCGCCCGCTGGATCGTGGTCGCGCACGACGGTCGCATCGAGGTCGATCAGCGGCCCGGCGGAGGCGCACGCTTCACCGCCTCCCTACCGGATCGCACGTAGTTCAGAGGCCTTTCAGGGAGGCCCGGCAATCTCAGGGGACATCAGGACACCACCACAGGAGACGCACGTGCATCACTCCATCGATCGTTCCCTGGTCCGTATGACCACCCTGGCCGTCCTGGCCGTCCTGGCCGTCGCCTTCGCGGCCGGTCCTATCCTCGGATCCGAAGGCGTAGCCACGCTGGGTTCACCACCTCCCGAGGAAGACCTCGACCCGGCCCTCGTCACACCTGCAGATCCCATGGACGGGATGCTCGACTACGCGGCTTGCATGCGCGAGCACGGCATCGACATGCCCGACCCGCAGGCAGGCGGCGGCAGTTTCGTCATGGAGTTCGAAGGCCCTGCCGATGCAGACATCGATCCGGGCGCCATCACCAGCATCGAGGACATCATGGGCAGCGACTTCGTCGCTGCCGACGAGGCCTGCTCGTACCACCTCGGGGCGATGGACTCCGACCACGACCCAGCCCTTGACGCCGAGCTCATGGAGCAGATGCTGGCCCACGCCGAGTGCATGCGCGAGAACGGCATCGACATGGACGACCCGGATGTCTCGGGCGGCGCGATCGCTGTCGTGATGGACATCGATTCGTTCTCGGACGAGTACATGGCTGCAGAGGAGGCCTGTCGGGACGTGTCGCCATTTGGCGAGAGCGGCCTCGTCCTCACTGAGGTCGGCGAGTAGCGCATTACATCGGCCTTACACCGGGCCATCGAGAGATTGACCGTGGCTGGTCAGGCTGCCTGTCAGTAGCGACATGCGCCTAACCACCTACGGAGGTCACATGCATCCTTCCCTCCCCCGCCTCGGCCTCGCCTCGACCGTTGGAGCGGCGCTCCTCTCGTTCACGCTCATCGGGAGCGCCGCCGCCCAGGTGGCAACGCTCGCGGAGCCCGACGCCGAGGCCGAAGCCAGCGCTGCACCGGTGACCGCTGACCTCGGCGGCGAGGAAGCGATGCTCGAGTGGGCACAGTGCATGCGCGACAACGGCATCGACATGGACGATCCGCAGTTCAGCGCCGGTGGAGGCCGCCTCGGCTTCGGTCCCGGTGCCGGGGGTGGCGAGCTGGCTTTCGACCCTCAGAGCGGCGAGTTCCAGGACGCCATGGAAGCCTGCGGCAACGTCCTCGAGGCGTTGCGCCCAGAGGTCGATGCGGAGGAGCAAGCCGAACGCGCCGAGCAGCAGCTGGTCATCGCAGGGTGTATGCGCGACCTCGGCTGGGACTTCCCCGACCCGGCCTCAGGTGGCGGCTTCGGTGCCCAGATCCGCTTCACCCAGGAAGCCGGCATCGACCCCCAGGACCCGGGTTTCCAGACCGACATCACCACCTGCCAGTCGGAGTCGGGCCTCGACTTCGGACCGCCCGGAGCGGAGGGCGGCGTAGCCGACTGACCGCACCACCAGACCGACGATCCCATACCGACCCCGCCGCAAGGAGAACCACCCGATGAACCTGATCCCCAGAACAGCCCTGACCGCGACGCCGATCGCGGTGGCACTGGCGCTCGCCCTGACCGTGGGCGCTTCGGCCCAGGTGGCCAGCCTCGTCAGCCCCGATGAGCGCCCGGACCCTGAGACCAGTGATGTGGTGCTCGAGTTCGAGGACCAGAACGAGGCGATGCTGGCCTACGCCGAGTGTTTGCGCGACAACGGCATCGACGTCGATGATCCGCAGGCTGGCGGGGTCGGCATGCGCGCCATCTTCGGTGGCGGACCGGGGACCGACGGGCCCGCGATCGACCGACGCTCGGAGGAGTTCCTCGTCGCCAACGAGGCCTGCAGCGCGATCCTCGACGCGTCGCGTCCCGACATCGATCCCGAAGCCGAGCAGGAGCGACTCGAGGAGCAGCTGCTGCTGGCCCAGTGCTTCCGCGACAACGGCTATCCCCAGTACCCCGACCCGGCGATCGGCACCGACGGACGCCTCCAGCGCATCGGTGGCCGGGACTCCCAGGAGCTCGGCATCGACCGTCGCTCGGAGGAGTTCCGTGAGGTGTTGACCTCATGTCGCACCGACATCGGCCTCGAGGAGTTCGGCGGCGGTGCCGGCTTCGGCCGTGGAGGTAACTAGCAGATGAAGAAGCTCATCGCATTCGCCACGGTCGTGGTCCTGGTCGTCGGTGCCGTCTTCATCGGTGCCAATCTGCCGCTGTTCACGACCGACGACAACACCACCACCGCGGCCACCCCCATCGTGCCGGTGTCCACCGCCACCATCACGCAGCGGACGATGGAGTCGACCGAGGCGTTCGACGGGACGCTCGGCTACTCCGGTGATGGCGTCATCATCGCCGGCCTGAGCGGCACGTTCACCGGCCTGCCCGAGGTCGGCGACATCCTCACGCTCGGTGACGAGATCTACGAGGTCGATGGCACCAACAGTTCCTACCTCATGTACGGCAAGCGCCCGGCCTACCGCGAGCTCGACATCGACAGCGGTAATGGCCCCGACATCCGTCAGCTCGAGGCCAGCCTCAAGAAGCTGAGCTTCCCCAACATCCTCGGCGAGAACTTCGAGCCCGACTGGAACTTCCGCGTCAAGACCGAGAACGCGGTACTGCAGTGGGAGAAGCGCACCGGCCAGGAGCAGGACGGCCGCATCGAGATGGGTGAGGTCACGTTCATGCCCGACGATGTGCGCATCACGCAGGTGCTGCCCGAGCTGGGCTCGCGCGCACAGGCCGGCCAGGTGCTGGCCTACACCAGCGACACCGACCTGGTCGTGACGCTCGACCTCGAGGCCGACCGGCGCGACATCCTCGACGCCGGCGACATGGTCAACGTGGAGCTGCCCGATGGCACCGACGCGACCGGCAAGGTCACCGAGATCTCCAGCGTGGCTCAGACCTTGCAGGGTGCCAGCGAGCCGACCGTCGAGGTGACGATCGAGCTCGAGGACAAGGCCGTGGTGGGCGATCTCGATGGCGCCGAGGTGACCGTCAGCATCGTGCGCGAGACACGCCCGGATGTGCTTTCCGTTCCGGTCGATGCACTCCTTGCCCTGCGCGAGGGCGGCTACGCCCTCGAGATGGTCTCGTCCGACGGCACGACCTACCTCGTGGCGGCCGATGTGGGCCTCTTCGACGACAACGGCGTCGAGGTCAGCGGTAGCTTCGATGCCGGCGACACGGTCGTGGTGCCGGCATGACGTCGCCCCAGAACCCGGCGCCCGGACCCAAGGGTTCGAGGCCGGGCCTCCCTACCCCGCCCTGGGCCCGCGGCTACAGCAGCGACTGGGTCGACGAGGAAGCCGAGCCGGCAGCGGAACAGGCGCCACCGGCGCCCGCCCCAGGAAGCACTCCGTCGGTCGATCCGATCGACGAAGAGATCGGTGAGTGGCTGACCGACAACGTGCCTGAAGAGGCCTACGACGATCCGGCCGAGGCCGGCAGTCGTCCGGCTCCACAGGCTCGACAGCAGCCGGTCGCGCCGCTGCCGCAGCCGATACAACGTCCTACGGGACAGCCACCCGCCAACGTCGGTCGGCAACCGGCGTCTCCGCCGCCGCCACCGCCACGGGCGATGCCAGCTCCACAGGGTCCAGGCATGGGCGGGCTCCGGCCGGGGCGCGCACCGGGTGGTCCACCCGACAGCGGGCCACGACCAGCTCCGGCCGGGGCAGGTCCTCGTCCGCTGCCCGGCCCTCAGCCTCAGGCGCGGCCTCTGCCGCCGACGCAAGCTCCGCCTCGTCCGAGGGCGCCCCGCCCCCCACTGGGACCGGTCGTGCTTGACCTCCGGGACGCGGTGCGCACGTATCCGGGCGACCCGCCCGTGGAGGCGCTGCGCGGCGTGAACCTGCAGGTCCGCGCGGGTGAGCTGGTGGCCATCGTGGGCCCTTCCGGCTCGGGCAAGTCCACGTTGCTCCACGTGCTGGGCACGCTCGACAAGCCCACCAGCGGCGTGGTCAGGGTGGCCGGCTTCGATATCAGCAAGCTGGGCGACAAGGACCTCTCGGGTCTGCGCAGCCAGCACGTCGGCTTCATCTTCCAGCAGTTCTTCCTGCTCGAGGGCATGTCCGCGCAGGACAACGTAGCCAATGGCCTGCTCTACCGCGGCGTGGGCCCGGCCGAGCGGCGGAAGCTGGCCGGCGAGGCACTCGAGCGCGTGCACCTCTCGCACCGCGCCGACCATCGACCCAGCCAGCTCTCCGGCGGCGAGCGCCAGCGCGTGGCCATCGCCCGCGCCATCGTGGGCCGCCCCACCCTCGTGCTCGCGGACGAGCCCACGGGCAACCTCGACAGCAAGACCGGCAAGGTCATCCTCGACCTGCTCGACGAGCTCAACCGCCAGGACCGCACCACCATCGTGGTCATCACCCACGACCACTCGGTGGCCGCGCGCATGCCACGCCAGCTCGAGATCCTCGACGGCCGCATGGTGCGCGACAGCGCCATGGGGCGGGCGGCATGAGCGCCGTGGCCAAGCCCCTCGAGGGCCAGGCTCCGCCGCCTACCACGGAAGCCAGGCCCAGGAAGCCAAGGTCCAGCAAGCTCCACCCCTCCGACCTCTTCGGTCTTGGCGCCATCGGCCTGCGCGCCAGTCGCGTGCGCGCGGCACTGACGATGATCGGTATCGCCATCGGCATCGCGGCCATGGTGGGCGTGCTCGTGATCAGCGAGTCCAGCCGTTCCGATCTACTCAGCCAGCTCGACCGCCTGGGCACCAACATGCTGCGCGTCACCGCCGGCCAGACGTTGTTCGGCGGCGACGCGGCACTGTCATCCGAGGCTCGCGCCATGATCGAGCGCGTGGGGCCGGTGGAGTCAGCCTCCAGCGTGGCCACGGTCGACGCGACCGTGCGCCGCACCGACTACATCGACGAGGGTCGCACCGGCGGCATCAGCGTGACCGCTGCGGACCTCGACCTGCTCGACACCCTACGCGCCGAGGTGGCTACCGGCCGCTGGCTCGACGAAGCCTCGTCCACGCTGCCCACAGTCGTGCTCGGCAACACCGCGGCACGCCGGCTCGGCATCGCTCAGACCGGTGTGCGCGTGTGGCTCGGTGAGCAGTGGTTCAGCGTCATCGGCGTGCTCGCACCGATCGAGCTTGCCTCCGAGCTCGACTCGTCGGCCTTCGTGGGCATCCCCCTCGCGGAGGACCTCTTCGAGCATGACGGCTCGCCATCGACGATCTACGTCCGCAGCGACGTGGACTTCATCGAGGACACACGCGCGGTCATGGGCCGCACGGCCAACCCCGAGGACCCCAGTGAGGTCGAAGTCACCCGACCCTCTGACGTGCTCGAGGCCAAGGCCGCGGCGGCGGTCGCCTTCACCGACCTCTTCCTCGGCCTGGGTGCCGTGGCCCTCATCGTGGGCGGTTTCGGCATCGCCAACGTGATGCTCATGTCGGTCATGGAGCGGCGCGGCGAGATCGGTTTGCGGCGCGCGCTCGGTGCCACCCGGCGCCACATCGCGCTGCAGTTCGTGAGTGAAGCGCTGGCCCTGGCCGTGGTCGGCGGCGTGCTGGGCGTGCTGCTGGGCGCAGGGCTGGCCGTGGCTTACGCCCTGAGCCAAGCCTGGATGCCCATCATCCCCGCGGTGGCGGTGGTAGGCGGTATCGGCGCGGCGGTCGCCATCGGTGCGGTCGCGGGCTTCTACCCGGCCATGCGCGCGGCGCGGCTATCGCCGACCGATGCGCTGCGCGGGGCCGAATGATCCGGCCATGAACGCGAATCGAGCCCGGTGGGCCGCGAACCAGCGGTAGCCGGGCTCGACCAGCGCCTCCATCAGGGGCAGACGCAAGACACGAGCGAGTGGTGCCAGAAGCGCCACTCGCTCGAATACCCGAAGCATGGCCTCGCCGCCAGCGGCCCACTCGCCGACCTCATCGACCACGTGCAAGGCAGCGCGGAGGTCGCGCTCCACAGACAGTCGCCGCACGCTCGCCCAATCATCGTCCTGGGCACGCTGGCGCGGTCGGATGCGCAGGGCGTGGGCGGCATCGAGACCCGCGAGGCGACCAGCGATGCGGGTGCACACGCAGCACTGTCC
>CAYZDQ010000038.1:0-10436 GCA_964476955.1 uncultured Anaerolineaceae bacterium | reverse complement strand
CTTGAGCAAGCCGGCCTCGGCGAAGTGCTCGCCCGACTTCTGCATGGCCGTGGCGATGCGGTCGGCCGAGCCGGCGATGAGCTTCTCGTCCGCGGGCGAGACGAAGCCTCGCGTGACGATCTCGGGCCGGCCGACGAGCGTGCCGTTCTGCTTGTCCACGGTGACGACCACGAGGAACATGCCGTCCTTGGCCAACGCCCGGCGGTCGCGCAGGACGATGTCGCCGACCTCCCCCACCGAGATGCCGTCGACGTAGACACGTCCGGCCTCCACCTTCTCCCCGCGGCGCGCGGAACCGTCGGCGAGGAACTCGATGGGCTGGCCGTTCTCGAGGATGAGGATGTTCTCAGCATCCAGGCCGACCTCCTGGGCCAGGCGTCCGTGCTGGACCAGCATCCGGAACTCGCCGTGGATGGGGATGATGAACCGGGGCTTGGTCAGGTTGAGCATGAGCTTCAGCTCTTCCTGGCTGGCGTGGCCCGACACATGGGCTCGCTTGATGGCGTGGTAGTAGACGTTGGCGCCGGCCCGGAAGAGGTTGTCGACGGTGCGGGCGACGTACTCCTCGTTGCCCGGGATGGGGCTGGCGCTGACGATGACCGTATCGCCGGGTGTGATCTCGACGAAGCGGTTCTCGTTGTTGGCCATGCGGGCGAGGCCGGCCATGGGCTCGCCCTGGGCACCGGTGGTCACGATCGTCAGCTGGTCGTCCGGGATCGACGAGATCTTGCCCTTGGCCACGAGGCCGGTCGAGGGCGGGCGCAGGTAGCCCAGGTCCTGGGCGATGCGGCTGTTCTGCTCCATCGAACGGCCCAGCACGGTGGCCTTGCGCCCGAACGTCTCGCTGGCCTCGAAGACCTGCTGCACGCGCGCGATGTTGGAGGCGAAGGTGGCCACGATGACGCGGCCCTCGAGACCCTCCATGATGTCATGGAAGGCGTCGCCCACGGTCCGTTCCGAGGGCGTGTAGCCGGGCACCTCAGCGCGCGTGGAGTCGGACATCAGGCAGAGCACGCCTTCCTCGCCGAAACGACCGATGTCCTGGAAGTCCGCGGGCTTGCCGTCGACCGGTGTCTGGTCGAACTTGAAGTCACCGGTGTGGACGATATCGCCGAAGGGCGTGCGGATGCGCACGCCCATGGCATCAGGGATCGAGTGCCCGATGCGGAAGGCGGTGACGTCGAAGTTGCCCAGCTCCACGGTCTCGCCCGGCTCGATCGCCTTCAAGGGGTTGTTGCGGAGCTTGTGCTCCTTGATCTTGTTGCTAAGCAGCCCGCGGGCCAGGGTGGAGGCGTACACGGGCACGCCCGGGAACTCCGGCAGCACGTAGGGCAAGGCGCCGATGTGGTCCTCGTGCGCATGGGTGATGACGAAGGCGGTGACCTGCTCACGCTTCTCGCGCAGGTAGGCGATGTCGGGGATGACGATGTCGATCCCGTACATCTCCTCCTCGGGGAAGGCCAGACCGCAGTCGACGACGATGATCTCGTCGCCGAACTCGAACACGGTCATGTTCTTGCCGATCTCGCCGAGGCCGCCCAGCGGCACTACGCGGAGTACATCCTTGCTCGACTTGGGAGCGCGTTTCACGGCCATCTAGAAGAGTCCGTACTGGTCGTCAGAGGTCATCTTGTCATCCTCGGGCTGCTCGACCGCGAGCTCCGCGGTCGTCTCATCTGGTTCGACTGGTCGATCAGGGGCGGCGGCTGCGGCCGCGGGGTCATCGCTGGCGCGCTCGGCACGGGCGCGGATGAGCACCTCCGGCACCGTCGCCATGTCGCGCTGCATGGTCTCCTTGAGCGAACCCTGTCGCAGGGCGGCTGCAGGGTGGTAGAGGGCATAGCCAGTGGCGGCCCGCGCGCCGGTCGAGGGATCGATGGGCCGCTCGGTGCCGTGGACGCGGCTGATGCGATCGCCCGGCATGAACGTCTGCAGGCTGAAGCGTCCGAGGGTCACCAGCAGCGCCGGATCGAGCACCTCGAGCTGGCGCCTCAGGTACGGCTGGCAGGCGGCGATCTCATCGGGCTCCGGGTCGCGGTTGTTGGGCGGGCGGCACTTGACCACGTTGGTGATGAAGACGTCGTCGCGACTCCAGCCGATCATACCCAGCAGCTCCTGCAGGAGCGTGCCCGCGGCACCCACGAAGGGGCGCCCCTGGCGATCCTCGTTCTGACCGGGACCCTCGCCCACGAAGACGACCTCGGTGTCGGCGCTGCCCTCCCCCGGCACGGCCTTGGTGCGCCCCTCGGCCAGCCGGCAACGCGTGCAGTCACGGACCTCGGTGGCGATGGTTTCGAGCGCGGCTCGTCGCTCCTCGCTGGTCACGCGGTCCCGGTGACTCGCTCCGACGCCTTCTCGAGCCAACCGTTGCGCTCGATCACTTCGGCGATCTCGACGGCGTTGGTGGCCGCCCCCTTGCGCAGGTTGTCGGAAACGACCCAGAAGGCGAGGCCCTTGCCCTCAGGCAGCGAGGCATCGGCGCGGATGCGACCGACGAAGACCTCGTCCACACCGGCTCCCTCGGTGGCCAGCGGATAGACGTCGTTGGCGGGGTCGTCGCGGACGATCACTCCAGGCACTTCCGCGAACAGCTCGCGCGCCTCGTCCGGCGTCATCGAGCCCTCCAGCTCCACGTGCACCGCCTCCGAGTGCGAGGTGACGACCGGCACACGCACGGCCGTGCACGAGACCGGCAGGTCCGGCAGGTGCAGGATCTTGCGCGTCTCGATGGTGACCTTCCACTCCTCCTTGGTGTAGCCGTTGTCGAGGAAGACGTCGATGTGGGGCAGAGCGTTGAAGGCGATCTGGTGTGGGTAGACCGAGTGCTCGAGCTCCTCGCCGGCGGCATAGGCGCGCACCTGGCCCTCGAGCTCGGCCACGGCCTTGGCCCCGCTGCCGGAGACGGCCTGGTAGGTGTCCACGATGACGCGCCTCATGCCGACCGCGTCGCGCAAGGCCTTGAACAGCGGCATCAGCTGCATGGTGGAGCAGTTGGGGTTGGCGATGATGCCCTCGTGCTCGGCGGCATCCTCGTCGTTGACGCCCGCGACCACGAGCGGCACGCCCGGCTCCATGCGCCACTGGCTGGAGTTGTCGACCACGACCGCACCGCGCTTCGCCGCTTCGGGCGCGAAGACCCTGGAGGTCCCTCCACCGGCGCTGAAGATGGCGATGTCCACGCCCTCGAACGACTCCGGCGTGGTCACCTCGACGGGCCACTCGCGACCGGCGAACTCGATGGTCCGGCCATCCGCGCGAGAGGCCAGCGGGCGCAACTCGCCCACGGGGAAGGCGCGCTCCGCGAGGATCTCGATCATGGTTCGTCCCACCAGGCCGGTAGCGCCGACGACAGCGACCGTGAGGGGGCGGTGAGAGGACTCGATGGGCATGGCGTTATTCCTGTGGATCTTCCATCGAGGGCACGCGACGATGATAGCGCGTCTGTGACGGTCCCTCGACGCTCCTTACGCTACCGTGGAATGGTGAATCGCGAACGTTCCGCGGCGACGGCGTGCCGCTGACCCCAACACGCCGGAGGCGCCCGCACAAGCCCGCCGCACGCCACGCGCCCGTACGTGTGGCCATCCTCATCAACAACACCTACGTCGCCGACGCCCGCGCCTGGAAGATCGCGGTCTCGTTGGGCCGCGCCGGTTACCACGTCACCGTCATCGCGCGCTGGGGCCCGGGCCTGGCCACGACCGAGCAGCTCGACCACCACACGGTCACCCGTATCCGTCAGCCCGAGGTGCTGCGCTGGCTGCCCTCACCCAGCCTGCCTGAGACGGGTGATGATCCTCGCGGTCGCACCGGCGGCCTGCGTCGCAGGCTGCGGGACACGTTCGGCCGCGCGGCCCAGGCGCTGCGCTACCTGCGCATGTCACGCGCCTGGACCAGGGTCATCGCCGAGCAGGTGGAAGGCTTCGACGTGTGGCAGGCGGAGAGCGTCATCACGCTCAGCCAGGCGGTCTCGTTGCGGAAGCACTTCGGCGGGGTCGTCGTCTACGACGCCAACGACATCGACAGCGAAGCCGGCCGCATGGCGCGTCTGCCCGGACCCTGGAAGCAGCTGCTGCGGCGCCACGAGCGACGCCTGGCGCGGGCCGCTGATGCGGTGGTGACGGTCTCCGACCCGTACGCCCAGATCCTCGAGCGCATCCTTGGTCGCCCCGTGGACGCGGTCGTGCGCAACGCCGCCCCGGTGGACGACCTCGACGCGGAGACGACCGCCGACGAGGTCGCCCGTACGACTCGCTTCCACGATCAGTTCGAGCTGGCGGCGGATCAGCGAGTTGTGCTCTACATCGGCCAGGTCATGCGTGGGCGCGGCCTGCGACAGCTGTTCGAGGCCATCTCGCTGCTCGACGATGCGCACCTGGTGGTGGCCGGCTTCGGGCCCGATTACGAGCGCTACCAGACCATCGCCTCCGCCCTTCCCCACACCGATCGTATCCACTTCGCGGGCTCGGTGCCGCCGGCGGAGATCCCCGAGTGGACGCGCGGCGCCGACGTCTCGGCCATGCCGGTCCAGCCGGACACGCTGAACCACCGCTTCAATACGCCCACCAAGCTCTACGACGCGATCGGTGTGGGCGTGCCCGTGGTCGCGAGCAAGCTGCCGGGCATCAGCCCCATCGTGGCCGAGACCGGCTGCGGGGTGCTCTGCGACCCCACCGATCCGGCCGACGTGGCTCGAGCCATCCGTGACATCATCGATGCCCCCGCTGAAGAACGGATCGCGCTGCGCGTGCGATGCCTGGCCGCGGCGCGCGAGACCTACTCGTGGCAGCGCCAGGCGGAGGAGCTGCTGCGCGTCTACGACGACCTGGGAGTCTGAGAAATCACGTGAAGGCCCTGTTTCTGCCTGACTACTCCGCCGCCAACGCCTACCAGCGCGCGCTGACCGATGGGCTGGAGGAACTGGGCGTCACCGTCACCGCCGACCCCACCGGCTCACGGCGGCTACTGCCGGTCGTGGAGGCCATGCGCCGGCACGGTCGCCCCGACGTCATCCACATCCACTGGACCGAGCCCTACATCGCGGGCGGCAGCAGCAGGGTCAGCCGAATCAAGGCTCGGCGCACGCTGCTGGAGCTGCGCCTGGCCAAGCGCGCGGGCGTCGGTCTGGTCTGGACGGCCCACGATCTCTTCCGCCACGACCGCAAGGAGGATCCCAACGAGTTGGCCTTCATGCGCTCGCTCTTCGCCCTCTGCGACGCCGTCATCGTCCACTGCACCGCGGCCGCCGACGCCCTGCTGCAGACGCTGGACGTAGGCCCGGAGGGCCGCACCAAGATCGCGGTCATCCCGCACGGCCACTACCAGGGCGCCTACCCCGACACGGTCACCCGTGAGGAAGCCCGCGAACGCCTGGATCTGCCGCAGACGGCCAAGGTCATCTCCTTCGTCGGCTGGGTGCGTTCCTACAAGGGCGTGTGGGAGCTGTACGAGGCCTTCACCAAGCTGGATGAGCCCGACGCGCGGCTGGTCATCGCCGGCCAGGCCGTCGACGGAGCCTACGCCGCCCGGTTGACCGCCGCGGCCAAGGGTGACGAGCGCATCCATCTCTCCATCGGCTTCGTGCCTGACGAGGATCTGCAGCTGTACCTGCGGGCGGCCGATGTCGTGGCTGCACCGTTCCTCGAGATCTTCACGTCCGGCTCGGTGCTGTTGGCGATGTCGTTCGGCAAGGCCGTCATCGCGCCGCGGCGCGGCTGTGTCACCGACGTGCTCGACGAGGCTGGCGGGGTCCTCTACGACGCCGACGACCCGCAGGGCCTCGAGGGCGCACTGCGGGTCGCGATAGCGGCCGATACGGAGGCCATGGGGCGGCACAATGCCACCGACCTCTCGCGGTTCGATTGGAGCCGGGTGGCCGAAGCCACCCGGGATGTCTACGAGGCCGTGCTCACCGAGCCCGACCTCGCCGACTGACGGGCGGAGGCGCTAGGCCTCCTCACCCTCCCCATTCTTGGCCAGGTGCCGCTGCATGGCGGCCTTGCGGCTGAGGTTGACGCGACCCTGGCGGTCGATCTCGATGACCACCACCATGATCTCGTCACCGATCTGGACGACGTCCTCGACCGTGGGCACGTGGTAGTCGGCCAGCTCGCCGATGCGCACCAGGCCTTCCTTGCCCGGCAGGATCTCGACGAAGGCGCCGAAGCCCATGATGCGAGTGACCTTGCCCAGGTAGAGCGCGCCGACCTCGACCTCACGGGTGAGAGACTCGATCCACTGGACAGCCTTGGCGGAGTGCTCCGAGTTGACGGCAGCGATCTCGACGCTGCCATCGTCCTCGACGTTGATCTCCGTGCCGGTCTCTTCCTGGATCTTGCGGATCGTGGCACCACCCTTGCCGATGATGTCGCGGATCTTCTCGGGGTTGATCTTGATGGTGATGATGCGCGGCGCGAAGTCGCTGACATCGCCACGCGCGCTGGGCAGGACCTCGGTCATCTTGCCGAGGATGGTCATGCGCGCGGTGTAGGCCTTCTGCAGACCCTGGCGGATGATGTCCTCGTTGATGCCCTGGACCTTGATGTCCATCTGCAGGGCGGTCACGCCGTCCGCGGTGCCGGTGACCTTGAAGTCCATGTCACCGAAGAAGTCCTCCTTGCCGAGGATGTCGGTGAGGACCGTGAAGCGGTCACCGTCGGTGATGAGACCCATGGCAGCGCCGGCGACCGGAGCCTTGATGGGCACACCTGCGTCCATCAGCGCCAGCGTCGAGCCACACGTGGAGGCCATCGAGGTGGAGCCGTTGGAGGTCACGCACTCGGAGACCAGGCGGATGACGTAGGGGAACTCCTCCTGCTCGGGCAGGACCGGGACCAGCGCACGCTCGGCGAGCGCACCGTGGCCGATCTCGCGCCGGCCGGGCCCACGCATGAACTTGTTCTCGCCGGTGCTGTAGGGCGGCATGTTGTAGTGGTGCAGGTAGCGCTTGGACTCATCGGGGCTGATGGTGTCGATGCGCTGCACATCGCTGGACGGGCCCAGGGTGGCCACGGTCAGCGCCTGCGTCTCACCACGGGTGAAGAGGCCCGAGCCGTGCGTACGCGGCAGCAGGCCGACCTCGACCGTGATGGGTCGGATGGTGTCGACGTCGCGACCGTCGATACGGACGCCCTCGTCGAGGGTCACCTCGCGCACGGTCTTCTTGTGCAGCAGGGTGGTCAGGCCCTTGGACAGGCCGGAGGCCACGAGCGCGGCCTGGAAGGCTGCGTCCGCGACGTCGTTGTTCTCGCCGCCCTTGCGCATGCGGATCGAGTCGGCCACAGCCGACTCGAAGGCGTTGACGCGAACGGGGATGTCCTCGGCCATGCGTGACAGCAGGGCTGCGGTAGCCTCGGCATCGGCCATGGCGCGATGCGTGGGCTCGACGGTGATCTCGAAGAAGTCGATGAGATCGGCCAGCTTGTGCGCGTCGAGGTCCGGGTAGCCGGCACGGGCGAGCACCAGCGTGTCGAGGTAGTCGCCGGGACGGATGCGTGTGCCGTCGGCCAGCGCGGCCTCGATGAAGCCGATGTCGAAGCCGACGTTGTGGCCGACGAGGATGTCGTCACCGGCCCAGTCGAGGAACGATCGAGCGGCCTCGGCGGGCGCAGGTGCCTTGGCCACGTCTGCGTCAGTGATGCCGTGGATCTGCTTGCCCACGATGCCGCGGGTGGGCTTCACCAGCGTCTCGAAGCGATCGACGATCTCGCCACCCTTGACGCGAACGGCGCCGATCTCGACGAGCTCGCCGGTCTTGGCGTCCTTGCTCGTGGTCTCGGTGTCGAAGACGACGCAGGCGTCGCCCGCGTCGACCGCGTTCACGAAGTCGACCACGGAGTCGACCGCGGGCGGGAGATACGGGATCTGCTTCTCCTTGCCCACCAGCTCACGCAGCTGCTCCTGCAGCTCGATGACCGGCTTGAGCGACTCGTGGCCGAACATGATGGCGTCGGCCATGACGTCCTCGGGCAGGATGTTGGCGCCGGCCTCGACCATCATGATGGCGTCGCGGGTGCCGCTGACGATCAGATCGAGGTCGGACCCCTCCATCTGGCTGGCCAGTGGATTGACCACGAACTCGCCGTCGATGCGACCGATGCGCACGGCACCGATGGGGCCGAGGAAGGGGATCTCGCTGAGGGTCAGCGCGGCGGAAGCGGCGATGGTGCCGATGACGTCAGGGTTGTTCTCCTGGTCGGTCGAGAGCACCGTCAGCACGCACTGCACGTCGTCCTTGTAGCCCTTGGGGAAGAGCGGGCGGATGGGACGGTCGGTCAGGCGGCAGGCGAGGATGGCAGCCTCGGACGGGCGCGCCTCGCGCTTGATGAAGCCGCCGGGGATCTTGCCCGCGGCGTACATCCGCTCCTCGAAGTCGATCGTGAGCGGGAAGAAGTCGAGACCGGGGCGGGGGTCGGCCCGGTTGGCCGTGCCGAGCAGCAGCGTATCGCCGTACTGCACGGTCACGGAGCCACCAGCCAGGCGGGCCATCTTGCCCGTCTCGATGGTGAGTGTGCGACCACCGAACTCGGTGGTCAGGGTGGTTACCGTCATCTGTCCTCCAACGGGACGACCGACGGACCTGGGCGCGTTGGGTATGTCTACGCGGACCTCACCTGAGGTCCTTGGCGTATGCGCGGTGGTAGTACGTGCGGGCTCCGCCCGCCAGGGTCGTGTCGCCTAGCGGCGCAGACCGAGCCGTTCGATGACGGACTGATACCGGGCCGCGTCCTTGCGCATGAGATACGCAAGCAGGCGACGTCGCGTGCCAACGAGCTTGAGCAAGCCGCGGCGCGAGTGGTGATCCTTGGGGTAGCGTCGAAGATGCTCGGTCAGCCCACCGATCCGCTCCGTCAGGAGCGCGATCTGGACTTCCGGCGATCCGGTGTCACCTTCCTTGGTGGCGTAATCGGCAACGACGCTTGCCTTCGTTTCCCGCGTAAGCGGCAACTGGTCCTCCAGCCTATCCATATACCTATCTGTTAACGCGCGGCAGCATAGCACACAGTCTCAGGATAGGCGGCTGCGGCCACGCGAGAACCCGGCGCAACGCCGCATGGTCAGTGAAGAGCGCGGGCGTCCGTCGGTTACCTGCCCACCATCGTGCCAGAAATCGCGGCCGCTTGCACGCACGGCAGGGCCCGCGCGCCGCGCTGGACCCGATACCCTGTGGGGCACAGGAGGGAACCATGACGACCAGCGGCCCCCGTCCCGTTCGCGCACCGCGCGGCACCGAGCTGAGCTGTCGCGGCTGGGGACAGGAAGCGGCCCTGCGCATGCTCATGAACAACCTCGACCCTGAGGTGGCCGAGCGTCCCGACGACCTCGTCGTCTATGGCGGGACCGGTCGTGCGGCCCGGTCATGGGGCGCCTTCGACGCCATCGTGCGCGAGCTACGCCGGCTCGAGGACGACGAGACGCTGCTGGTGGCCTCGGGCAAGCCCGTGGCGGTCTTCCGCACCCACGAGTGGGCCCCGCGCGTGCTCATCGCCAACAGCAACCTGGTGGGCGCGTGGGCGACCTGGGACCACTTCCGCGAGCTTGAGCGAGCCGGGCTCATGATGTACGGCCAGATGACGGCCGGCTCCTGGATCTACATCGGCAGCCAGGGCATCCTGCAGGGCACGTACGAGACGTTCGGCGAGCTGGCCCGGCAGCACTACGGCGGCACCCTGCGCGGCCGCGTGGCACTCACCGCCGGCCTCGGGGGCATGGGTGGTGCCCAGCCGCCGGCGGTGACCATGAACGAGGGCGTGGCGCTGTGCATCGAGGTCGATCCCGAGCGTGTCGCGCGTCGACTCGAGACCCGCTACCTGGACCGCTCCACGGCCGATCTCGACGAGGCCCTCGCGTGGGCGCGCGAAGCGGCCGCGAATGGCACGCCGCTGTCGATCGGCCTCGTGGGCAATGCTGCCGAACTGGAGCCGGAGCTGGTCCGACGCAGTGAGCGCTTCGACGTGGTGACCGACCAGACCTCTGCCCACGACGCACTCAACGGCTACGTGCCGGCCGATCTCTCGCTCGAGGCGGCAGCCGAGCTACGAGCTGCCGACCCCGATGAGTACACGCGCCGCTCGGTCGACTCGATGGCCGTTCACGTGCGCGCGATGCTCGACCTGCAAGCGGCCGGAGCGGTCACCTTCGACTACGGCAACAACATCCGAGCGCAGGCGCAGGCCGGGGGCGTGGAGGACGCTTTCGACTTCCCCGGCTTCGTGCCGGCCTTCATCCGGCCTCTCTTCTGCGAGGGCAAAGGTCCCTTCCGCTGGGCCGCGCTCTCGGGAGACCCGCACGACATCCGTGCCACTGACGAGGCCATCCTGGAGCTCTTCCCGGAGGACCACGCGCTGGCGCGCTGGATCCACAAGGCCCAGGACCAGGTCGCCTACCAGGGGCTGCCGGCGCGCATCTGCTGGCTGGGCTACGGCGAGCGGGAGAAA
>CAYZDQ010000037.1:0-10687 GCA_964476955.1 uncultured Anaerolineaceae bacterium | reverse complement strand
CAGCGAGGTGCTCGACACCCTCCCGGATGCGCCCGGCCATCTCGGCCATGGGCCCATCGGGCGGCATGTCCATGACCTCCGATTCGCGGACCACGTCCTTGGCCTGGTTGATGACCCGGTCGAGCAGCTCCGAGAGGCTGAAGATGTCCTCCGGGCTGACGGGCGTGATGAAGGCGTCGCGCAGTGCCACGCGGACGGCGCGCTTGCACTCGTCGGCCTCATGCTCGGCCCTCCGCACCGCGTCGGCGGCGGACGCGTCCCCGGCGCACCAGGCGGCGAAGCTGGCGGTGCCCTCCACGGTGACCGCCATCTGGCGTCGCAGCGCTCCCAGGACGTCGGCCTCGCTCGGCAGGAACCAGTACACCGGTCGGCGCACAAGGGCCATCAAGCGCTTGGGGCGTCGCATCTTCAGCCTCCCGCGAGGGCTCGCCAGGGCGGCAGGGCCAGGACCGCCAAGATGGCCGCTGCCGGCATCGTCGTCAACCAGGCGATCCCGATCTCGCGCACCACGCCCCAGCCTACGTGTTGCGGCCGTCCCCGGCCGGCTCCGATGCCGACCACCGACGAGGCTACGACCTGGCTGGTGCTGACCGGTGCGCCGGCTACCGAAGCGCCGAAGATGACGCCGGCCGAGGAGGCCTGCGAGACCAGTCCGTCGAGGCTGCGCAGCGGGTAGATGCGCGTGCCGATGGTCTTGACGATGCGCCAGCCGCCCAGGGCGGTGCCCACCGTCAGCGCCAGCGAGCAGGCCAAGACCACACCGAAGCTCGTCTCCGAGGCCGTGCTGGCGTGTCCCGTGGCCACCAACATGGCACCGATGACGCCGACTGCCTTCTGGGTGTCGTTGGCGCCATGTGAGAAGGCCAGCCAGCCCGAGGTCAGCCACTGGGCTCCGCGCACCGCTCCGCCGACCTTCGTCGAGGCACCGCGGGCAAGTCGCAGGGCTATGTGCTCGAGCAGCCAGGCGCCACCGAAACCAAGGACCGTGGCCAGCAGGATGCTGATGAGGATGCCGAACACACCACCGAACCCTTCTTCGGTGACCGGGCCCCAGGTGACCGCCGCGGTACCCTCGACGACGAGCGCCGCACCCACGAGACCGCCGACCAGTGCGTGCGACGACGAGGAGGGGATACCCCGCCACCAGGTGACCAAGTTCCAGGTGACCGCACCGGTGAGGCCCGCACCCACGACCGGTACCAGCAGGGCCGGCTCGACCACCACGATCTTGGCCACCGTTCCGGCCACCGCCGCCCCCAGCAGCAACGGACCCAGCAGGTTGGCCACCGAGGCCATGGCGATGGCCGGCAGGGGCCGGGCCGCGCGTGTAGCGACCAATGTGGCGATGGCGTTGGCAGCGTCGTGGAAGCCGTTGGTGAAGGCGAAGATCAACGCCACCGCCACGGCCACGAGCAGGACCGGTTCCACCGGCCAAGCCTAGCGGGCCGGGAGTGGGCGGACTCGTACACTCAGGCGGTATGGGCAGGGCCATGGACGAGGCCGACCGGCTCCACTTCGTGACCGCTGCGGAGTGGCGCGAGTGGCTGGCACAGCACCACACGCAGCCGCGGGGCGTGTGGCTGGTGAGCTACAAGCTGCGCACCGGCCAACCGGCCATCCCGTACGAGGACGCGGTCTGCGAGGCGCTCTGCTACGGCTGGATCGACAGCACCTACCGCAGCCTCGACGAGGAGCGCGGGATGTTGTGGTGGTCCCCTCGGCGCAAAGGCAGCCTCTGGGCGCGCACGAACAAGGAGCGCGTCGAGCGCCTGGAAGCGGAGGGCCGCATGACGGACGCCGGTCGCGCCAGGATCCAGGAGGCCAAGGCCGACGGCTCGTGGAGCACTCTCGAGCCGGTGGAGGCGCTGGTCGTGCCTGATGACCTCGCGGAGGCCTTCGATGGACAGCCCGGTGCTCGTGACAGCTGGGAAGCGTTCGCACCTACGGCCAAGCGTGCCTACCTGCTCTGGATCGCCACCGCCAAGCGTGAGCCCACGCGTGCCAAACGCGTCGAGGAGACCGCGATGCGGGTCGCGGCTGGACTTCGCCTCGAGGACCGCCAGGAATCGGAGTGACGAGCTGCGAGGTCACGCTCATCGGGTTGCCCTGACAGAGTGGCCGTCCCCTGATTCGCAGCGTGGTGGTGCGGTCCGGTGATGACGGAGGTACGGGTGGTACCCCCCACTTCGTACAGGAGGCAGTGGGCCAGGCACCCGATAGCCTCGAGTCGACGGGTGAGCTCCGTCGGCCACAGCCTCCGGGCCACATCGAGGAGCACGAAGGATCATGTTCCGACGAACACACTCCCACAAGCGTGATGCCAGTCGCCGCCACGATCGCAAGGCGCGTGGTCAGGCGCTGGTCGAGTTCGCGCTGGTACTGCCCGTGATGTTGCTCATCCTGCTGCTGGCGGTGGACTTCGGCCGGCTCTTCTTCACCCACATCTCCGTCAACAACGCGGCGCGCGAGGGTGCCTTCTACGCCGCCACCCACGCCGGCGACAGCGACTATGACGAGGACGCATTCGCGCTTGGTGTCGCCGCCGCCGCCGCCGCCCAGGCCAACGCTCAGGCCCAGGGTGGCGAGGGTGCGATGACGGTGACCGGCCCCAGCTGTTTCTCGGCTTCCACGTCCGCTGCCGTCCGATGTGATCTCGCGAGCGGACACGCCACGGGCATCGGCAACCAGGTCTCGGTCGGCGTGAGTCAGACCTTCACGTTCATGACACCGCTCATCGGGGACCTCTTCGGCGGGTCCCTGCCGATCTCGGTCACGGCCACTGCCCCGGTGCTGGACAGCTCGACCATCTCGGTATACCCCGAGGCCTCGGCCACTGCGACGTCGACACCGGCGCCGACCCCGACCCCGACCCCGACTCCTACCCCGACGCCCGCGCCGACGGCGCCCGGGGCCACCCCGACCCCTACTCCCACCCCGACACCGGTGCCCACGCCCACGCCCACGCCCTACTGCACGGTGCCGAACTACTTCAACACCTACTTCGCTGATCCCGACGCCTTGGACACATGGACGTCCGCCGGGTTCACCGGCACGCTCACCGATACGACTGGCGGAAAGAAGATCAAGAGCCAGACGATCTCGGCAGGCTCCAGCGTGCTTTGCACGTCGCCCATGACCGTGGACGACAAGAACTGATGACGACGACCCCGACCCGGCGACCCGGCGAACGTGAACGAGGCCAGGCACTGGTCGAGTTCGCGGTCATATTGCCGATCTTCCTGCTCATCGTCTTCGGCGTCTTCGACGTCGGTCGAGCGGTCTACGTGAATTCCGTACTCTCGCAGGCTGCACGCGAGGGAGCGCGACTCGGCGCCACTGAGGCTGGCTGGGTGGGCGTCCCCGATGCGGGCTGTGTCGCCGACAAGAGTGCGATCACGTCATCCAACCCCGGTGCCCACGTCTGCCCCGCCACCACGGCCGCTCTCAAGGCCCATATCGGGGAGGCCGTGAATGGGATGGCCGTCAGCGTCGGCGCCATCGACGTCTACATCAGCTGCAATGACGGCTCGGTCGGCGACCCGGTACCGAGTGGTGCCTGGACCGACGGCGCTGCCGAAGCGGGCAACGCCTGCACCACAGCGGCGTCCACAGGCGATGTCGTCTCCGTCCGCGTGTCCCACGTCTACCAGCCCATCACGCCCATCATCGGCTCCTTGCTCGGTACTCCATCGCTGAGTGGGTCGGCCACCATGATCATCAACTAGGTAGACCACCATGACTCTGATCTTCGGTCGAGCCCAGCGCGGTCAAGCCCTCGCTCTGTTCACTCTCGCTCTCGCCGCGATCACGCTCGGCGCCGCGGTCGTGGTCGACGGCGGCTACGGCTTTGCCCAGCGCCGGAATGCGCAGAATGCCGCTGACTTCGCGGCCATGGCAGGCACCCGCATCGTGGGCATCTCGTTGACTGGACACCCTGTGGGCAGCGGGACCGCTGCGAACGTCGCGAGCGCAGTCAACGCCGCGCTCACCGCCAATGACGCAACGCTCGTGAGCGCGCAGTACGTGGACGACGCCGGTGTCGTCACGGGCGATGTCGTCGGTGCCACGGTCATCCCCAGCGGTACCTTCGGCGTGGTCGTGGAGGCTCGCGTCGACTGGCAGCCGTTCCTGCTGGGGTCCATCGGCGTCACCGACTGGATGGCGACCGCGACGGCCACGGCCAAGACCGACGGCGAAGCGACGGGTAGCGGTGTCGTTCCGGTGGGCATCCACAAGGACTACTACGAGGCCCTGCCGGACTGTCCGACCGACGACTTCGATGCCTGCATCAGCGAGCGCACCGGCTCGCTCACCACCGGCCATCTCAACGGGCCGGGCCAGTTCGGCTGGCTCAGCTTCGGTCTGCAGGGCGCTGGCGGCAAGTGTGCCTGGTCCTACAGCCTGGGCATGGATGCCGGCGGCTGCGAGGTCAACCAGCCCTTCCTCGACTTCCAGTTGGGTCCGCCGCCGCAATCGTTCGGCTGCTGCGACCCTGTCGATGACCCCCAGGGCGGCCCTGATCTGATTCGCGGCCTGACCGGCAACGAATGGGGCGACCTCAGCGAGTACATCGACAACCGGATGGTCGTGTGGGCTCCCATCTGGGACACGATCAGCGGTACCGGGGCGAACGCTGCGTATCACATCATCGGCTTCGGAGCCATCGCGTTCACCGGCTCTGGCGACGGCAAGACCCATGCCAAGTGGCTCGAGGGTGTCGCCGTGCACGACTTGTGCAAGGACGGAGAAGCGATTCTCGGTGACCCCGACGACCCGGACGACGACAAAAGCTACTGCACGGGCCCTGGTGACATCTTCACGATCGGCGTGACCGGCGTGGTCCAGCTCATCCGCTGACCCCGGTTGCCCGCAGACAACGGGTGGACGAGACTGCTGACCGAGTCGCGGCCAGCCTGCAGCATGAAGCCCGCTGAGCCTTGGCTGGTGCTCACGCACAACACGAGAAGGGCTATGCGGGTAGCCGAAATAGGGGGCTGAGACGACGCGTCGAGCACCCTACGCTGCGGCAGGCATGGGCCAGTGGAGTGCGCTGACCCGACAGCAGCGATGGAGCCAGACCGTGGGACTCATCCCGGATCCGATGTGGCGACGCGTGAGGGGGACGCGCGCAGCCGTGATTCAGAGCAAGCGTAGCCAGCGCGGCCAAGGCATCGTCGAGTTCGCCATGGTCCTGCCGATCTCGCTCATCCTGCTCGTGGCCGTGGCCGACCTGGCCCGGGCCTACACCGCCATGGCCACGGTCGAATCGGCAGCCCGCGAAGCGGCTGACTTCGGCGCCTACGGCTCTGGCAACTGGGATCCTGCCAACGAGTCCTACACCCTCGCCGCCATGGAGGAGCGCGCCTGCACCGCCGCCCGCCACCTGACCGACTTCGAGGGCACCACGACCGAGTGCCTGAATCCGAAGTTCAAGGCCACGCTGGTCGAGGCCAACGGCAGTCCCGCTACGAACTGCGGCGATGCTGACCGCACTCCCGGACCTTGCCGGGTGCGCGTCGATCTCCAGTACCGCTTCGACCTGCTGGTGCCGTTCGGCATCGACGTCAGTGGCGTGCGCTTGGGACTGCCGGACGACTTCACGTTCACCCGTACGAGCGTCTTCGCCAACTCCGACTTCATGACCACGCCATGATCGATCGTCTCGGTCGTCTGTTCGCTCATCCCCAGCGCTCCCGTGGTCAGGCACTGGTCGAGTTCACGCTCGTGACGCCGATGCTCTTCCTGCTCATCCTGGGCACGATCGAGGCGGGCCGCTTCATCTTCTTCTACGAGGTCATGAACAACGCCACACGGGAGGGTGCGCGCTACGCCATCGTCCACGGCGCCGACTCGACCTGCCCGAGCGGTCCAGCGCCGGTCGGGGAATTCAACAACTGCGACCCGTCCGGCGACAACGTGAAGACTGCCGTCTCCGACTCGGCGCTCGAGTTGGCCGGGGTCGGCGATCTCTTCGTCCACGACCCCGTCTGGACGAACCGAAGCACGCCTGCCAATCCCAGCCCGGGCGACGCCAGCTCGGGTTCCAATGCCCGCGGCGAGTACGTGACCGTCTTCCTCGACTTCACCTACCAGCCGCTCATCAGGGAGGTGGTGGACATCAGCTTCCTGCCGGATCTCACGATCAGCGCGGAGTCGACTCGTGTCATCAACTACTAGACAGCGCGGGCAGGTGCTCGCGATCTTCGCCATCAGCCTGTCAGTCGTGCTCGGAGCCGGTGCGCTCGCCTTCGACGGCGGCATGATGATCCTCGAGCGACGAGACCAGCAGAACGCAGCAGACGCCGCGGCCATGGCCGGCGCCCGCTACGTGACCACCGACCATTCGCAGGCTCGCACGGTGGCGGCTGACGTGGCCACGGCCAACGGCTTCAGCCACGGCAGTGGCTTGCAGCAGGTCCAGGTCAACGTGCCGCCCACGACCGGCAAGTTCGCGACCTGGCCCAATGCCATCCAGGTCGAGATCTCCAATACGCGCCCCTCGATCCTGGGCGCCGTGATGGGCTTCCTGAACTGGCCCGTGAGCGCAACTGCTACAGCCGCTTCCATGGACGGCGTGGGTGGTCCCTTCTCGATCCTTGCGCTCGAGCCCTCGGAGTGCCAGGCCCTGAAGGTGGCTGGCACCGGCGGCATCGTGGCCAACGGCAACATCCAGGTGAACTCGAGCTGCCCCGACGCGGCCATGAAGCGGCAGGCCGGTGGCACGATCCGGGTCACCGCCAGTGGTGCTGCCTGCAACGTCAACGGTGGCATCCAGAACGAAGGCGGTGACACCAGCCTGCTCGATTGCCTCGCGGTCACCGGCGCTCCCGTAATCCCCGACCCACTGGAGGCGCTACCTGACGTGCCCATGCCCTCGTTCCCGCAGGCACCGGTGCAGCTGGTAGGCAACAAGAAAACCCCCAACGGCTGCCCAGGGAGTAGCAAGCCTGCCACGCTCGATGCCCCGGCCACGTGCCAGTTCCCGTCCAACTACGCCGCTACCACGTGGCGCATCTTCCCCGGCGTTTACCCGGGCGGCCTCAAGATCCAGGGCGGCAACTTCTACTTCGAGCCTGGCATCTACTGGATCGGTGGCGGCGGCGTGGACATCACCGGCAACGGCTCACTCATCCAGACCGTGGCCACCGGTAGCACAGTGGAGGGTGGCGGCATCCTCTTCTATAACACCGCCATCTCCGGGTCGGACATCGGTCCCATCACGCTCAACGGCGCCTCGGCCAACATGCACCTGTGGCCGCTCGATGAGCCCGACGGCAGCTGGGAATCGACGTGGAACGGGATGATCATCTATCAGGACCGGGACTACGCGATCGGCGGCGATGACCTGACCATCAACGGCAACACGTCGGTGGGCATGGACGTGCGCGGCACCATCTACCTGCCTGACGGTGACGTAAAGGTCAACGGCAATGAGGGCGACCTGGTCATGGATCAAATCATCGCCAAGACGTACTTGGCCAACGGCAACGGCGGCGACATCCTGGCTCTCAAGGACACCGACCAGATCTTCCAGTTCAGCGCCGCCGGCCTCGTGGAGTAGGGCCGGGGCGTGAGCGCTCTGCGCAACACCGACCATCCCGACGTCGGGTGGAAACCGATCAAGCTCAATGGTGGCCAGGCGGATGTGGAGATCCTTCCGATGGATCTTCCCTCGAACGTTGCCGACTCTGTCTTCAACGGCATCGTCATCCTCAATGACCGCGACTACCCGACCGACCCCGTGGTGGAAGCCGTGATGCTCGAGGGGGGTGGTACGAACTGCGACCTGCGGGGAGCGGTCCAGGCACCCGGTGGCACGGTCTACATCAACGGCAACTCCGACGCAGACCTGGAGTTCACGCTCGACCGATTCATCGCCTACCACTACACGGCAACGGCGGCTCGAATCTGGCGCTGAACCACGGCGACCACGTCTTCAAGCTGCGCGCGACTGGCCTCGTCGAGTAGGCCAGGTGATCGTCCGCACGTTCACTGCCGATGGCAACGGCGGGGAATATCACCGCTCGCCGCCAGGAAGAGAACCTGTACCTGCTCGCCCGAGCTGGGCTGGTCGAATGGGACCGAAGCGTAGCTAGGGGATCCAGGTCGGGTCTCGGATCGGCCTACCCACGCTCTCGGCACGGGGCCACTCGGCCCACAACGGTGGTGCCAGATGTCATCACGAACCCTGCGAGCCGCTAGTGTCCGACTGCGGTTGGGGGTACTCTTGGCTGCCGACACAGGGACCCGGAAGTACTGAGATGACCGATGGGACCCTTCCGAGCATTGACGTGTGTCGACCCCCCAGCCGACAGCGGAGCTAGTGGAGTGGGAACGATCGACAGAGACTCCCAGTATGAAGACGAGACGCCACGGGGCTCACGTAGTACCGCGGCGCAGCACGCTGCGCACCGTCGTAGGAAGTCCCGCGGCCAGTCGCTCGTCGAGCTAGCCCTCGTCCTGCCGGTTGTGCTGCTTCTGGTCATGGCAGCCCTTGACTTCGGCCGCGCCTTCTTCGGCTGGGTGGTGCTCAACAACGCCGCCCGCGTGGGTGCGAACTACGCCGCCCTCCACCCGGATGCCTGGGGGACACCCGGCGACGCCGCGGATCAGGCTACCTACGCGAACCTCGTCACTGGTGCGCGCGGCGATACGGAAGTCAGCTTCACGGGGTGCTCGACCGCAGCCGTGCCCGCGCCCCAGTTCCCGGGTGGGACGGATATCGGTGACTACGCCGAGGTTGTGCTCGACTGCGGATTCACGCCGCTTACTCCGATCATCGGCGATGTCTTTGCCGGGGTTGGCAACCCACTCAATGTGACCGCCCGGTCGGTGTTCCCGATCCGGGCCGGTGCCGTTGCCGGCGTGCCGCAGTCACCCCAGCCATCCTGTCTGGCCGACTTCACCTGGGCGGCACGAGGTGGAGACGAGAGCCTCACGGTCGACTTCACCGACGCGACGCCGCCGACGTCCGCGTCCTGGATCTGGAACTTGGGCGATGGACTGGGGTCGGCGCTCCAGAACCCGACTCATGACTATGCCTCGGCCGGCAGCTACACGGTGACGCTGGCCGCCTCTTCGAATGGCATCAACTGCACGCCCTACGTGGACGTCGTCACTGTGATCGAGCCGCCGCCGACTCCCGATCCCAGCGCCAGCCCAGAGCCCAGCACGAGCCCGCCCCCGCCGACGCCGGAGCCGCCGTGCACGGTGCCGAGCTTCATCGGGACCAAGAAGAACAACTCGGCCGCGACATGGTCGTCGGTCGGCTTCACGACCCCGATCATCTATGACCCCGACCCCAACGGCAACTGGACGATCGAGGCCCAGTCGCTCGTAGGCGGTCAGGACGCACCCTGCAACACGCCCATCACCCTTGGCCCAAACCCGCTGCCGACACCCGCGCCATGACACGCGAACAGCGCACCGACCAGCGCGGCCAGTCGCTGGTCGAGCTCGCCATCGCGATGCCCATCATCGTGCTGCTGATCTTGGGCCTCTTCGACTTCGGCCGGGTCGTGATCTTCTACTCCGAACTGAGCAACGCTTCGCGCGCCGGGGCGCGTGTCGCGATCGTCAACCAGAGTGACGATTCCACCTGCCTGAGCGGCGATGTGACGTTCAAGTGTGCAGCCGCAGACGTCAGTGCCGGCATGGGCATCACGGCAGGGGATATCCCTGACCTGGTGATCAGCGGCTCCGACTGCGCGTTGCCCTCGAACTGCACCGCGACCGTGACCGTAGGCTACTCCTTCGCGCCCATCACACCCGTCGTGAGCTCGTTCTTCGGACCGGTCGCTCTGTCTTCATCCACGACCATGCCTATCGAACGTAACTACGCGAGCCCATGAGGAGGACCGAAGACGTGAGGATTCACGCCATGACTGCGGGCCGACGAACCCGAGACCGCCAGCGCGGTCAGGTGCTGGCACTGTTCACGTTCGGCTTCCTGGCCTTCGTGGCCATGGCGGCCCTCGTCGTCGATGGAGGCAACGCCCTGGCCAACCATCGCATGAGCCAGAACGCCTCTGATGCGGCATCTGAGGCGGGTGCCGTGGTGCTCGCGGAGCGTCTCGGCGGGGCCGTTAAGACGGATGTGGACGTCAAGGGTGCCGTCGACGGCCTGCTCAGTGCCATGGGCATGGATGTGCCCGACTCGCACGCCGAGTACACAGATATCAACGGCGCTCCCATCGGCGCCACTGTGGGCCTGGTCTCCGGTGGAGAGGTGCCGGCGGCTGCGGCCGGTGTGGCCGTGACCGGAGAGCGGCACTTCGGTACGTTCTTCGCCCGAGCCCTGGGGATGGACCAGTTCACCGCTACCACCGAGGCGACGGCGATCGCAGGCTACGGCCAGCCCATCGGTGCCACGCTCCTGCCGATCACGCCGCCCATCAACATCCTCACCTGCGACGGCCAGAACAATCCGGCTTTCTCGATCCCACCGGAGCACTGGGGCACCAACGTCATGTACAAGGTGCCGCTCTGCAAGAACGGCCCTGGCAACGTTGGCTGGATCGACTGGGATCCGCCCGCCGGCGGCGCCAGCGAGGTCGCCCAGGAGATCCTCAACCCGAGCGGCCCGCCGATCACACTCCCGGACTGGTACTACGTGACGCAGACGGGTAACACGAACTCGGGACCCGTCCAGGCTGCCCTGCGCACGTACGACGGCGATGTCGTGCTT
>CAYZDQ010000036.1:1236-10820 GCA_964476955.1 uncultured Anaerolineaceae bacterium | reverse complement strand
ATCCTTACGTGGTGGGGGCCGAGTCGTTCTCGGTCGATTCGATGGCTGCGGAGAGCTCTGCCAATCGCGCCAGCCTGCGTCGCATGACTTGCGCCATCAGATCGCAGGCACCGATCACACTCTGGTCGGTGAGTCGGTACACGGCGCCGCGTCCGTCGCGCTCGGCCTCGACGAGGCCGGCCTGACGCATCACCGCGAGGTGCTTCGAAACGTTGGGCTGGCTGATGTCGAGGGCGTCCGCGAGCCGTCCGACCTCACGTGGCTCATCGGCCAGCAGGTGCAGGATGGCGATGCGTGCCGGGTGGCTGAGCGTTCGGCAGATCTCCGCCTGGAGCTCGTGGAGCGGGTCCATGCCTATAGCCTCTACATATGCCCACATGGGCATGAGTGCCATTTGGCACATCGGCATGGGCCATCGCGCCCGCTCGTGAGGGCCGCCTGACCCGATGTGTCAAGCAGGTACCGGCGGGACCGAGCTAGGCCATCGAACCCTCGGGCGCCGGTCCGTCGGGGGAGGGGCTGATGCTTGGGCTCGGCTCGGGCGTGGGCGGGGGCGGCACGTACTCGCCCGGTGCGATGTTCATCGTCTCCGCCAGCTCCATCGAGGCCTCAAGCAGCCCACCGAAGGGCACGCCCGGGAACGACTCGATGGCGATGATGATGACGTCGCCACCGATGTCGAGGATGAGGAAGCGCGACTGCTGATCGGCTACCTGCACGAACTCGCCGCCTTCGCCCACGGGGATGGCCCAGAGCAGGAGGTAGGGCAGCGAGCACTCGCTCGCGTCGTAGCGGGGCACGCCCACGTCGAACCAGAGCCCGCCGTGGCCGTCGATCTCGAGGACGTCGGGTGGGCCTGCGTTGAGGAACGGATTGCCCGCGATGATCTCGGCCAGTCGCGGCACCGTGGCCTCCACCGTCGACATCGAGGTGGGGTCACATGAGTCGAGGAAGGTCTCGCCGTCGAAACGGGTGACGCTCAGGACCGTGCCGGGGGATTCGAGGTACTCCAGCGTGAAGATGGGGCCGTTGCCGGTCGGTCCCACGATCCAGCCTTCGTCTACGCGGAAGTCGATGACAGGCCCCACCGCGCGAGTCACGTAGCGGCCGGGCACGAGGATCGTGCCTGGTTCCGGCAGCGGATCCGGAGCCGCGTCCTGCGCCGCGGCGGCGCCTGGGACCAGCAGGGCGCCGGCCAGCCCCGCCAGCACGATCCGGTGTAGTCGCTCGAGCTTCATGTGGTCATCCCCCGATCAGCCGGCGGCGGCTGCCTCGATGGCGGCGTCGAGATCCTCCCACGTCGGTGCCACGAGCATCTCGCCGTTGACCACGACGCTGGGGGTGCTCCTCACGCCGTAGCCGGCACCGCGGGCCATGTCTTCCTGGACACCGGCGAGGAGATCGTCGTCGCCGAGCAGGTCGGTGAAGGCGTCGCGGTCGAGCCCGATCGACTCGGCGATGTCTGTCAGCCAGCTGCGAGAGAAGGAGCCGCCCTCGGCGTTGTGATAGAGCACGTGGTGGTAGTCCCAGAAGGCGCCATCGAGCTCATCGGCGGCCCGCATGGCCACGGCGGCATCGACGGAGTCGTCGCCGAAGATGATGTAGTCGTTGTACGTCAGCGAGGCGGTTCCATCGGTCACATGCTTGGCGATGAGCAGTGGCTCGACGCGCTCAGTGAACGTCTGGCAGTGCGGGCACTGCACATCCTCGAAGACCTCCACCACGACCGGGTCGACCGCGTCGGGGGAGACCAGGGTGCGGCCCTGGCGCAGCTCTTCGGCCGGGGCGGCTGCGTTCGGCTGGCTGACGGCGTCTCCGTCGCCGCCGAGGCCACCACTGACGAGCACGAGAGCCAGGACCGCGACCAGGCCGATGGCGATGGCGCCGATGCTGATGAGCAGCATCGAGGGGCCCGAGCCCTTGCCAGAGCCGTTGCTGGTGGCCTTGGCGCCACCACCCTTGCGCGCCGCTCGCTCAGCCGCTCGCCGCTGCTTGCGTGTCATGCCGTCGCTCGCGGCGTCCTGCTTGTCGTTCGCGCTCATTCGTTGACCACCATCTGGGGGATTCGCTCATTGACGGCACAGGATACGGCCGAGCACGCGATGGCGCAGGGATAGCTGAGCGTGCCGGTCTGCGTTCCGCTCGGCTGCGCCTGTCCCGGGGCGGGTCTAGCGGTGCGGCGGAGGATCTGGCGGGAGCACCCGTCGAGCGACCACCACGTCAGCCCGGGCGTTGGCGGCCACGTGTGCGGTGACACTCTCCACCCACGGGTGGCTGTTGCGGCCGGGCCGGTTGCCGCCGAGCACGATGGTGTCGTAGCCGCGCTCGGTGGCGAGGCGCTCGATGGTCTGGGCCGGATCGCCGGCCGGTTCGATGAGGCCGGCCTCCAGGCCGCGTCGGCGCAGGACCGTACGAGCCTCGACCAGCTCTCGCGCATGTTCGACCGCAGGATCCGCGGCGTGGCCGTGGGCGTGGCCGAAGCCCTCGGGTACCACGCTCACGACATCGACCCGTCCGTCGAAAGCGAGCGCGAGACGGGCAGCCATCTCGAGCGCGCGCTGACCGGCCTCCTGTCCGTCGTAGGCAACGAGGATCTTCTTCATCCGGCCATCCCTCCAGACGCTTGGCGGATCCTGTGGTGCGGGCACCGAGCCTCGGGAGTCATGGTCACGCGCAGCGCAGCCGGGCGACAGGTCCGATCCGTCACGAGCGCCGGGCCGAAAGTCCTCAAAGCAACTGTGGCGCCAGACACAGGATCACGGCGCCCCGGGCGAACCGAGACGCCGCGTTGAGCAGCGGAAGGAGGTTGGCACTCGCCCGCTCCCCCCGATGGGTTGCCCCATCGCGGGCGAGCACCGTGCTTTCGTGGACGACCGGTCAAGGAGTCATCCACGGGCATCACGATCGTGGCCACTCTGCCGCCGGGCTGACGATGGCCGGATGGCACACAACGATGGGCCGATCGGCCCCACGGCACCGGCGGTCGGATCCAGCGCCATTCGGTGCATCGGACACCTCCTTGCTATGACATTCGGCCCCTAGCCGGAGGTCAGAGCATGAGAAACTTGGACCTGTGAGGTTGGAATTGACGCACCGCGGCTCCTACGCGATCCGCGCCGTGCTGGCACTGGCTCGAGCCGACGATGGCGATGTGGTGCCCGCACGCCAGGTAGCCAAGGAGATGGACATCCCCGTCCGGTTCCTGCCACAGGTGCTCGGTGATCTCAGCCGCGCCGGCATCGTCGAGGCGCGCCTCGGCCGGGCCGGTGGCTACCGCCTCTCCAAGGAGGCCTCGGAGATCAGCCTGCTGGACATCATCGAGGCCAGCGAGGGTGATGCTCGTCGCCAGACCTGCGTGCTCAATGGCCGGCCCTGTGGCAGCGGCGATCCCTGCGACGTGCACGACATGTTCTTCGAGGCCCAGGAGGCCATCCTCGCCCGCCTCGACGATGTCTCGGTGGCGGACGTGGTCGACGGCCGCGCAGCCGCGCCTGGCTCCGACTGATACCGGAGCGGGCTCGGGACGAAGCCCGGATCCCTCCCTCGCAGCCAGACCCCTGTCCCTAGAAGCTCGAACCCGGCTTGTGCTTGGCCACGTACGCGGCAGCCTGCGCTCGACGCTGCAGGTTGAGCTTGGAGAGGATGGATGAGACGTAGTTCTTGACCGTCTTGTCCGAGAGATAAACCTCGGCCGCGATCTCCTTGTTGGTCTTGCCCTCAGCCACCAGCAGCAGGATCTTCTGCTCCTGTGCGGTGAGCTGGGCGAACTCGTCGGTGTAGGCGCTCGTGGCGATGCGACGCACACGCTCGAGGACCTTCTCGGTCACCGCCGGATCGAGCAGTGATTCGCCTCGCCCGACAGCCTCGAGGGCGTTGACCAGGTCGCGGGCACGGACCTGCTTGAGCAGATAGCCGCTGGCCCCAGCCACGATGGCGGAGAGCACGGCCTCCTCATCGGGATAGCTCGTGAGCATGACCACGCGCACATCGGGATGCTCGGCGCGGATATCACGGCAAGCCTCGATGCCCGAACCATCCGGCAGGCGGACGTCCATGATCACGAGGTCGGGCGCGAACCGCTCCACGGCGCTCAGCGCTTCCTCGACGGTCCCGGCCTCGGCTACGACCTGGAAGGCCTCGCGCCTGTTGAGCAGGGCAGCGAGGCCCTGGCGGACGACCTCGTGGTCGACGACCACGAGCAGGCGCAGCTTCTTGGCCGCAGCGGAACGGTCGTCCGCACCCGGGCTCTTGGGGATGCCCTGTGACTCCGTCGGGTCGCTCATGTACTGGACTCCTTGGTGGCGCCACGCTCTCCTCGCGGCATCTCGAAGACGACCCGGGTTCCGTCGTCGTCGCTGTAGATCACGAGCGAGCCGCCGAGCGACTCCGCGCGCGCATGCATGTTGGTCAGGCCGTGATGTCCCGGTCGCTGGTCCTTGCTCGTGTCGAAGCCCCGACCGTCGTCGATGATAGACAGCCGCAGCCATTCGCGGCGGTCCTCGACGTTGATCACGACCTTCGAGGCCTCCGCGTGGCGTGACACGTTACTCATGGCCTCGCGGGTGATCTGGATCAGCTGCAGGGTGTCGTCGGGATCGAGAGGTACGTCGGGATCGCTCGCGAGCTCGACCTCGATGAGCGTGCTGCGCTCGAATTCGTCGGTCAGCGCGGTCAGGCCCGCGAGCAGGTCCACGGCCGTGCGAGCGTCGGGGTCGCGACCCATGATGACGTCGCGGATCTCCTGGATCGTGCCGTGGATGGATTCGATGGCGTGGTCGATGCGATCAGTGGCCTGCTGGGCATCGGACTGCATCAGCTCCTCGGTGTCTTCGAGAGCGAGGCTGACCGCGTAGAGCGACTGGATCGAGCCGTCGTGCAGGTCCTGCGCGATGCGCTCACGCTCCTGCAACACGGCCAGCTGGCGCAGCTCTTCGTGCATGCGGGCGTTGTGGATAGCCAGGCCGGCGTGGCGCGCGAACGACTCCACCAGCCACTCGTCGTCGGTGCTGAAGGGCTGACCGTCGACTCGATCGGTGAGGTAGAGGTTGCCGATGGCGCGTCCCTCGACCTTGACCGGCACGCTCAGCAGCGTGTGCATCGGCGGATGGCCGGCGGGGAAGCCGACGCTGCGCGCGTCGGCCGCGATGTCATCGACGCGAACGGTGGTCGACTCCCTCATGCTCACGCCCAGTAGGCCCCGGCCCATGGGTGGAGCGCCGATAGCCGCTCGCTCGCGCTCTCCGATGCCGCTGGTGATGAAGCGCTCCATGGAGCCGTGGTCATCGGGGATGCCGAGGGCGGCGTAGCGCGCGCCTACGAGTGGTCGGACGCTGTCGACGATGATCTGCAGCACGCGTTCGAGCCCGAGCTCCTGAGAGATCGCGACGGTGGCGTTGTCGAGGGCCTCGAGTCGGCGCCGGGCCTCATGCGCTGCGGCGGCCCAAGCCTCGGCCTCGCGGATGGCGGCCGCGAACTGCTCCGTCTCGGGAGCCGAGTCGCTGGTGCTGGCGGAGGCTGGCGCGTGGTCCATCTGTGCCCAATCTACCAGTCTTGACGTGACCAATGGCCCCCCTTGGGCGTCCCGACGGCCCTCAAAACCTCCATCGACACAGTTACCCTTCCACGATGCACGCGAAGGTTCAGCCCCCCTTGTCCGACGAAGTCAACCCCACCGAAGACGCGATCGACCAAGCCATCGCGTCGGCGACAGCCGAGGAGACCACCGCTGACCCAGGTCAGATGGTCCCCGTCGCGCTCGGTGCCACCACCCGACGAGGGTTCTTGCGCGGCGCGCTGGCAGTGGCCGGCGGAACCGCTGCCGCAGGTCTCATCGCGGCCTGTGCGCCGGCCAGCGGCAGCGCCTGGTCGTACGCCCCGCTGCGCACGCTGACCGCGGCTGCCGCCACCGCCGAGACGGCGCAGGCGGAGGAAGGCGCCGGCGCGGCGACCGAGACGACCGAGCCGATGACCGAGGATCACGGTACGGGCGAGCCCCTGCCTGAAGGCTGGACCGAGCACGACATGGCCGCGCGCGAGAAGGTGCGCCGCTTCGTGGGCAACCTGGCCGGGCCGCTGGGCATGTCCGAGTACCTCGGCGAGCCCGAGCAGGACCCCGAATTCACGCTGGTGGAGCACGGCAACCAGCCCCTCGAGCCGACCGTCGACGGAGACTGGAAGGTCTTCGACATGACCGTCGACCAGATGGACTGGCAGATCGACGCCATGAAGGAGCCGGTCAAGGCGCTCGGTTTCAACAAGATGTGGCCCGGCCCGGCGCTGCGCGTGACCGAGGGCGACAAGGTCCGCATCAACGTCACCAACAACCTCGACGAGACGACCGGCGTGCACATGCACGGAATCGAGTTCGACAACTGGTACATGGATGGCATCCCCTTCGTGACCCAGTTGCCGATCGTCCCGGGTGAGACCTTCCCCTACGAGTTCGTGGCCACGCCGCACGGCTCGCACATGTACCACTCGCACCACAACGCCACCGACCAGGTCGGTCGCGGCCTGCTGGGTGCGCTCATCGTCGACCCCGCGGACCCGGCTGAGCGCTACGACCAGAAGTTCGGCGTGACGCAGGAGTACATCTTCATCCACAACGACTCGCTGGGCGGCTTCACCATCAATGGCAAGGGCTTCCCCGCGACCGTGCCGATCATCGCCAAGAAGGGCGAGCGCGTGCTCATCCGCTACCAGAACGAGGGCGTGATGATGCATCCGTGGCACACCCACGGGTTCCGACAGCATGTCGTGGCTCGTGATGGTGCCCAGCTGGGCGACGCGTCCTTCTACTGCGACACGCTCGGTGTGAACCCCGGAGAGCGCTTCGATGCCATCGTCGAATGCGACCGAGTCGGCGTCTGGGCCTTCCACTGTCATATCCTCCCGCACGTGGAGGGACTGGACGGCATGTTCGGCATGGTCACGGCGCTGGTCGTGACCGAATAGGCAGGACTGCCCTTCACGGGCAGGCCTGAGTGACCCCAGAAAGGGTCCATGAGTCCCTACGCGTCCACACCCGCCGCCCCCGAGTCTGTGGTGAACGTGCGTCCGATCCGAACGATCCTCCTGGCCACCGACCTCACCGCGGCCTCGCGGGAGGCGACCGAGCGTGCCATCGACCTGGCCGCCCGGCTGGATGCGCGCCTGCTCATCGTGAACGTGCTGGAGAAGCGGCGGCTCTCGGGCGGCGGCTCGCATGAGCGCGTCGATCAGGCCCGCAGCGAGCGCGAGACCATGCTCGTCAAGGTCGTGCGTGAAGCGCGTGACGGGGGCGTGACCGCAGAGTTCCTGGTGTGGGAGGGAGAGCCAGGTGACTCCATCGCCGCGGCGGCAGAGGCAGAGCACGCCGATCTGGTGGTCGTGGGCACGCGCGGGCGCAGCGGGGCGGAACGCATGTTCCTCGGCTCGGTCTCGGATCATGTCGTGCGACACGCCGAGTGCCCCGTGCTCGTGGTGCGGCCATCCAGGCGCCATGGTGACGGCTCCTAGCCGAAGCGGGCAGGGGGACCGAGCACACAGACCCGATCGACCAAGAGGCGCTAGCGTGATGTGCATGCGTGTACTCCTGCTCGCGCTCGCCCTGCTGCTCTCGGCCCTGCCGGTCTCGGCGGCGGAGGAGAGGGGCCTCGACGTCATCCTCGACTCGACCCAGCACTGGGTGGGCACCAACGACGTGCTCATGAGCGTGTACCGATCCGACAGCGGCGCGTCCCTGGCAGACGCAGCAGTCGACCTCGAGGTGCGCTTGTCCGGGCCGGATGGCTCCAGCCTGCGCGTGGAGCCGGCGATCGAGCGTTTCGCGACCTACGGGCGCCGCCTCTACCGGGCGCGCGTCCCGCTGGGGTCGCTCGGCGAATGGGACATCGAGGTCATCGCTCGGATCGACGGCATGCCGCATGTGGGCTCGGCGGTCCTCGAGGTATCTCCGGACCTTGACACGCCGGCACTGGGCTCGTTGGTGCCCGGCGGGGAGACGCCCACGATGCGCGACGCCCACAGCCTGATGCACCACATCAGCTCCGACCCTGAGCCACTGACCGCCTTCTACACCTGGTCGCTCGACGACGCCCTGGCGCAGCACCAGCCCACGGTGTTCGTGCTGGACTCGTATGCCTTCCGTCCGAACGCTGCCTGTGGCGGAGCCCTGGGCATCCTGCATGAGGTCTTCATCGACTACCCCGGCCTCACCATCATCCACGCGGAACCCTGGCACATGGCCATGGGCACCGATGGGCACATGCTCGAGCTCGATCCACCGGGGGGTCCGGCCGTGCTGACCGACTACACCGAAGCTTGGGGCGTGGTCGAGCCGCCGTGGGTCTTCGTCATCGACCGCGAGGGCCGCCTTCAGGCCAAGTTCACCGGCGTCATCGGCAGCGATGAGCTGCGCGCGGCCATCACCTCGGTGACACCCTGGCGACCGGTCGGCGGGGCCTAGGGGCTAGGCATCCGCATCGAGCTGGAGCTCGGCTTCCGCCTCTGCGATGCGGACCACGATGGCTTCGCGCAGCTGGTCCAGGCCGGCGTTGACGGCCTTGGCCGCTGTGCCGATGGTGGTCAGCTTGGTCTTCAGTCCGCGGACCGCGTCCAGCTCCGCGCGCACCCGCTGGAGCGCCTCGTGCAGGGCCGCGGCGTCGACGTCCGTATCGGTTTCCCGCGTTGACGCCAGTGCCAGGAGTCGGGCCAGTCGCAGCGCTGCGTCGAGGGTGGCCGGCTCAGGGTCGCCCGGGTCGATGGCGCAGTAGACGTCGCCCATGCGCACGTCGAAGGGCGCGATACCGGCCGGAGCATGGGCGGTGCTGAAGACGACCAACCCGACGGCCGCATCACGGTTGCGCTTGGCCTCGTTGAGCTCATCGCGCATGGCCCGGCCGGAGATCTCGCGGTCCTTGGCCTCGATCACCAGCCGTACGGCTGCGCCGCGGGTGGTGTCCGGGTCGAGGGTGACGACGAAGTCGCCCTTCTTGGAGCGAAGCACGTCCCCCGTCACATCCGAGGTGCGCTCGACGAGGTGGTCCGAGCCGCGCACCGCGTCCGCGAGCAGGCCCTCGAGCAGGTCCTCGAAATCGGCACCCTTGGCGGCCGAACGTGATCGCTCCGCGGTCCGTGCCGTGGCCGCGGCCTCGATCGCGGTGAGCCGGTCGTTGAGGGCCTCGAAGCCCTTGCTTACCTCGGTCCTGAACTGGTGCAAAGGCGAGCCCAGGCGCGTGGGATCGAGCAGCTGTGCCAGGCGCGAGGCATCCCCGTCGAAGTAGCTGCCCAGCAGGATCCGCATGCGACCGATGGCGGAATCTCGGCGCTCCTCATCGAACAGCTCGCGCGTGAACGAGCGTAGCTGTCCGCGATCGCCGAGGAACGTCTCGAGCGTGCGCGGAAGCCGGCCGTCGCCATCAGCGAAGTTCTGCCGCAGGACCTCATCCACCTGCGTGGCCACCCGCTCGTTGAGCGACTCCGTCTGGCGAACCATGGCCTCGAATTCATGGCGGACCACATCCACGTCCAGCGTGGCACCTGCATCCTGTAGCGCGAGCAGGCCGATCCGCAGCGCACGTGTGGCCACTGCCGCTCGCTCGTCT
>CAYZDQ010000036.1:0-1226 GCA_964476955.1 uncultured Anaerolineaceae bacterium | reverse complement strand
GGTTCAAGTCCATCGTCTGCAACCGGCCGGATGGCGAGGAACCGGGCCAGCCCGGCATCGGTGAAGACGAGCTGTTCGACGACGACGCGATCACCGTCGACGATGACGGCCTCGCTCGTGGTCGGGGCTTCTGGCAGTTGGACGATGTTGGCAGCTTCCATGAGCGAAGGGTGCGGACAACGTGTGCCACCTCGTCTGTCACAGCCGTCGGCTACCCTCCGACGATGCGCATCCTCATCGCCCATGGAGCCTCCGGCAAGGCAGCCTCGATGCAGCGGCATGTCGACGGCCTCGTGACCCGAGGCCTGGACGCGACCGCCATCGACCTGCCTCTGCGAAAGGCGGAGCGGGCCGTGCCCGTCTATCGGGAGCACCTCGGAGCGCAGCCGGAGCCACCGGACAGGCTCGTCATCAGCGGCCAGTCGTACGGCGGGCGCGTAGCCAGCCTCCTCGCGGCCGAGCCCGAACCCGCCTGCGCTGCCCTCATCTGCTTCAGCTACCCGCTGCATCGGCCCGGACAGCCCGACTGGGACGAGCGCAGTGCCCACTGGCCCGACATCGACGTGCCGGTGTTGCTGCTCTCGGGCGAGTCGGACCCGTTCGCACGGCTCGATCTGCTGCGTCGGGCTGTCGACGAACGGCTGCCCGCCGCGCGCCTGGTCACGTACCCCAAGGTCGGCCACAGCCTCAAGGCCGTGCTCGATGACGCCCTCGATCAAACGGCGGCCTTCGTGCGCGATCTGCGCACCATCGAGGCGGGCGGCTAGCCCCTGGTCCGGCGGACCGTCTGATGTGATGCTGGAGGGACCACCAGCGAGCCACCGTTGGGCAGCACGCGCACGGTCGTGTCGGGGGCCATGCGACGGACCAGCTGCGCGAACTGGTGCGGCGGGTCGATGCGTGTCGATGGCCGCATCCAGCTGAAACCCACCGGGTGCAGCGTGCCCCAGTGGATGGGCACCGCGATCCGAGGCTTGATCACGGCCGTGGCCCGGGCCGCGCCGATGGGGTCGAGGTGCTCATGGGACTTCGCCGTCGGGCCCCAGCCCCAGACGGGCAGGAGCGCGAGGTCGAGGCCGACATCGAGCTCGGCCATGTCCTTGAAGAAGGCCGTATCTCCGGCGAAGTAGACCGAGCGTGAGCCATGGACGATGAAGCCGAGGCAGAGCTCCGTGCCTCCGACAGGGGGGCCGAAACCCTTGTGCTCCGCGTGGACCGCCTCGACC
>CAYZDQ010000035.1:0-10907 GCA_964476955.1 uncultured Anaerolineaceae bacterium | reverse complement strand
GTCCAAGGCTCTCTGGGCACGATTCGAGGGCACCAAGGACGCCAATGCTTGCACGCCGTAGCTGACGTGGTGTCAGAAAGCAACATCGCGCCGCTACGAGTAGAATTGCAGGAGTGTGCAGTGAATGGTTTGGGGGCTGAGTGGGCGAGGTAATCGCCTGCGCGAACCAGAAAGGCGGCGTCGGCAAGACCACGACCGTGGTGAGCCTTGCCTCGTACCTCGCCCTTGATGGTCGGCGGGTGCTTCTTGTCGATCTCGATCCACAGGGGAACGCCACGAGCGGCCTCGGGATCGACCGTGCGAGCCTCGAGGCGTCCGTGTACGACGTGCTGCTCTCCGACGCTGCTATCACCGATGTCCAGCGCTCGACCACGGTCGACGGCCTCACCGTGCTGCCCTCCGACCGCAGCCTGGCTGGCGCAGAAGTCGAGCTCGTGCCGAGTGCCGGCCGTGAACGCCGCCTCAGGCGCGTCCTGGATGGGGCAGGGGAGGCGTACGACTTCATCCTTCTCGACTGCCCACCGTCGCTGGGCCTACTCACCGTGAACGGCCTCACTGCAGCAGACAGCGTCCTGATCCCGCTGCAGTGTGAGTACTACGCACTCGAGGGCCTCGGCCAACTGATGGCCACCATCGACCTCATTCGTGAGCACCTCAACCCGAGGCTCACCATGAAGGGAGTCGTCTTGACCATGCATGACGGTCGGACCAGTCTCTCGGCAGACGTCACAGCAGAAGTCCGCGGGCACCTCGGAAAGCAGGTATTCGACGCCGTCGTGCCGCGCAGCGTTCGCCTCGCTGAAGCGCCCAGCTACGGACAGCCGATCGCGCAATACAGTCCAAGCTCCCGCGGCGCCCTGGCATATCAGACGATCACGGCGGAGTTGCTTCAGCGGAGCGGGGCACGGCCCGGAGTACCCCTTCGAGAAGCGCAAGCACGCTACGAAGCACCACGAAACGTCCATGAAGGAGAGGTGAGCTAGGCCATGGCCGTCGAATCGAGGAAGAGCAGCGGGCTTGGCAGAGGCCTGGCTTCACTCATCCCGACCGCACCGTCGGGCGTATCAACCAGCCACGAAGTGCTGATCGCCGAGGTCTCGCCGAACCCAGAGCAGCCCCGTCGCCAGTTCGATCCAGACGAGCTCCAACAGCTGGCCGATTCGATCGCCGCGCACGGCGTGCTGCAGCCGATCATCGTCGTCGAAGCCGGCGGGGGCTTCCGCCTGATCGCCGGGGAGAGGCGGCTGCGCGCCGCCACGATGCTCGGGCTCGAGATGATCCCTGCAGTAGTTCGCACGGCTAACGACCAGGAACAGCTGGAGCTGGCACTGGTGGAGAACATCCAGCGCTCGGAGCTCAATGCGCTCGACGAGGCCCATGCCTACCAGCACCTGATCGATGAGTTCGGCCTGACGCAGGAGCGCGTGGCCGAGCGAGTGGGTCGCTCGCGCCCGGCCGTGGCCAACTCGCTGCGCATCCTCGACACCGCGCCGACCGTGCAGGAGGCCGTCGCGGACGGGACCATCAGCGGCGGTCACGCCAAGGCCCTGGCCGGCCTTGATGGTCGAGCGCAGCAGGAGGCCTTGCTCGCGGCGGTCGTCTCGCGCTCGCTTTCTGTGCGCCAGACCGAAGGTCTAGTGCAGTCCACCAAGGATGGCGAGGCCAGGGAGCGACCGCAGCGACCGCGCAGCGTGGACCCTGACATCCAACACATGGAAGCCCAGATACGCGAGGCCCTGGGCACGAAGGTGACCATCGCGTCCGGCCGCAAGGGCGGGCGCATCACGATCACCTGGTATGACGACGACGATCTCGGTCGCCTGGTCGACCGACTATCCATGGTCGACCGATGACTGGAGAGCAGCGATGACCGATCAAGCCATGGCCGAGGGCAAGGCCTCGGCCCCCACCAAGCCCAAGTCGGCAGCCTATTCCGCTGACTCCATCCAGGTGCTGGAGGGTCTGGAGGCCGTCAGGCGCCGTCCCGGCATGTACATCGGCTCCACCGATGCACGCGGCCTGCATCACCTCGTGTGGGAGGTCGTAGACAACTCGATCGACGAGGCCATGGCCGGTCACGCCGACTACATCGAGCTCAAGATCCTCGCCGATGGTTCCATCAGCAACAGTGACGACGGTCGTGGCGTGCCCGTGGGCACGCAGAAGCAGACCGGCAAGAGCGCGCTGGAGGTCGTGCATACGGTCCTCCACGCTGGTGGCAAGTTCGGAGGCGGCGGCTACAAGGTCTCCGGCGGCCTGCACGGCGTGGGCGTGAGCGTGGTCAACGCACTCAGCGCCACCATGACCGTCGAGTCCGTGCGTGACGGCAAGATCTGGACACAGTCGTATGCGCGGGGCATCCCGACCAGCAAGGTCAAGTCGATCGGCAAGGCCGGGGCCCGCAGGGGTACGACCACCGTCTTCAAGCCCGATCCGGAGATGTTCGACACGGTCGAGGTCAGCTTCGACGTCATCGCTCAGCGCCTGCGCGAGTCGGCCTATCTCACCAAGGGTGTACACATCCGTCTGCTGGATGAGCGCGTGAGCCCCGTCCGTGAGAAGTCGTTCTACTTCGAAGGTGGCCTGGTCAGCTTCGTACGGCATCTGAACAAGGGCAGGGATGTGCTCAACTTCCGCCCGATGTCCGCCGAGAAGAAGGATGGTGCCACCCAGATCGAGGTCGCCATCCAGTACAACGATGGATTCAGCGAGACAGTCCTTGCCTTTGCTAACAATATCAACACCGTCGACGGCGGCACCCACGTCACCGGCTTCCGCGCGGCGCTGACCACCTCGCTCAACGACTGGGCTCGGCGCCAGGGCCTGATCAAGGACAAGAAGAGCGCGCTCTCAGGCGACGATGTGCGTGAGGGCCTGACCGCGGTCATCAGCGTGAAGCTGACCGAGCCGCAATTCGAGGGCCAGACCAAGGCCAAGCTCGGCAACGCCGAGATCAAGGGCCAGGTCCAGACCGCGGTAGGGGAGGGCATCGGCCAGTACCTCGATGAGAACCCTGCTGACGCCCGGCGCATCATCGACAAGTCGCTGACTGCTGCCCGAGCCCGCGAGGCTGCGCGCAAGGCACGTGACCTGGTCGTGCGCAAGTCGGCGCTGGAAGGCTCGGCCCTGCCGGGCAAGCTGGCGGACTGCCAGGAGCGCGACCCGGAGCGCAGCGAGCTCTACATCGTCGAGGGTGACTCGGCCGGAGGCTCGGCCAAGCAGGGTCGAGACCGGCGCAGCCAGGCCATCCTGCCGCTCTTCGGCAAGATGCTCAACGTGGAGAAGGCGCGCATCGACCGCGTCCTCTCCAGCGAGAAGATCCGACCCCTGATCATCGCCCTCGGCACCGGCATCGGCGAGACCTTCGATCTCTCCAAGCTGCGCTACCACAAGGTCATCCTGCTCGCGGACGCGGATGTCGACGGGGCACACATCCGCACTCTGCTGATGACGTTCTTCTATCGCAACATGCCCGAGCTGGTGGAAGCCGGCCACCTCTACATCGCCCAGCCACCGCTCTACCGCGTCAGCACCGGCAAGGTCACCCGCTACGCCTCGGGCGAGGAGGAGCGCGACCGCATCGTCAAGGAGATGAAGGTCAAGAACCTGACCGTCCAGCGCTTCAAGGGCCTCGGTGAGATGAACGCGGAGCAGCTCTGGGAGACGACCATGAACCCGGCCACCCGCACGCTCCTGCAGGTGGATCCCGAGAACGCGGCCGAGGCCGATCACATGTTCACCGTGCTCATGGGCGAGAAGGTGGGTCCGCGCAAGGACTTCATCCGGGCCGAGGCCAGGAAGGTGCAGAACCTCGATGTCTGATGCGAGCACGAGGGCCAAGGCCTTCGTCTCGGCGCACCTCGCGGAGGCTTCCGCGCTGGGTGAGCGCCTGGCCGACAGCACCGAAGATCCTGAGGCCTATCTCGCGACCCTCACCGAGGGCCTGGCCGGCCTGATCGAGCCGGGATACCTGGAGATGGTCACCCGAGCCTGCCCGGAGACGCCGGCGCGATACATGGTGCGCGTCGGCTTGTCGGAGGCGATCGCCGCGCCGGTCAAACGCGCACTGCGAGAGGGCTCGAGCATGTCCGCCCTGCGCCTCGCGCACCGGCTGGCCGGGGCCGATCACCGCGATCTGCGCCTCTACGCACATGAGCCGCTACGCCGGGCGCTGCCGGAGGACCCTGAAATGAGCTGGCAGATCCTGCGGCGGCTGGGACGGGCGGCCGAGGACTGGATCGCCACCGACAGCCTCGCCGACCCGTGGGCCCGCGGGGTGCTCGCCGAACGCTTCCGCTGGGCCGAGCTGGAGCAGCTGCTCTACTCGGAGCACACCTTCGAGCGCCGGCTGGTGCCGGCGACACTGGCCACGCTGCCGCACCGCGTTCCTGTGCCACGGCGCGAGGAGCTCCGACCCGATGCGGTCGAGCGCGCACTCGAGCTGATCCGTCAGCTGATGGGTGACGCCGAGGTCATGGTCCAGAAGGCACTCTCGTGGGCGATCCGGGAGTGGACCGCGGTCGATGCCGCGGCCGCTGCCGCGCTCCTGCGAGCGGAGACCGAGATCGCCGCCGAGCACCAGGACGGCGCGCGGGCGTGGGTCATCCGTGATTCGCTCTCCAAGCAGCCAGACAAGCTCGGCCTCGAGCTGCGCGCACGGCTCGAGGGCATCCGCCGTAGCGCCAAGGCGCCCTCCACCAGCATCGCTTCTACCCATGCGGCCGCCTTCGCGGCCGCGCTCGCCAGCAGTAACGACGCCGTCGCCGCCCAGGGCGACCGCTACACGAGGAGTCGCGCATGACCGACCCAGTCGGAAACGTCCGCTCGGTCCCCATCGAGGAAGAGCTCAAGACGGCCTATCTCGATTACGCCATGAGCGTCATCGTCAGTCGTGCCCTTCCCGACGTCCGCGACGGCCTCAAGCCGGTCCACCGCCGGATCCTGTACACGATGAACGAGATGGGCCTCAACTCGGGCGCCTCGTACCGCAAGTGTGCGGCCATCGTGGGCGACGTCATGGGCAAGTACCACCCCCATGGCGACCAGGCCATCTACGACGCGCTCGTGCGGCTGGCCCAGGACTTCTCGCTGCGCTTCCCACTGGTGGACGGCCAAGGCAACTTCGGCTCCATCGACGGTGACCCCGCGGCGGCCATGCGCTACACCGAGGCGCGGATGACGGCCATCACGGCCGAGATCCTTGCCGATATCGACAAGGACACCGTCGAGTTCGTCGAGAACTACGACGGCACGCGCATGCAGCCGTCGGTGCTGCCGGCCAAGCTGCCGAACCTGCTCATCAACGGCTCGGCGGGCATCGCCGTGGGCATGGCCACGAACATCCCCCCGCACAACCTGGGTGAGGTCGTGCGTGCCACGCAGGCACTCATCGACGATCCCGACATGAACACCGACGCCCTGTGCGAGCACCTGCTGGGCCCGGATCTGCCCACCGGCGCGACCATCTTCCGCTACGACCGCCGGCGCAACCCGGCGACCGGCGAGTGGGAGGAGATCGACGCCATCCGCGACATGTACCGCCACGGCCGTGGCCGGGTCGTGATGCAGGCACAGGTCGCCTTCGAGGAGACGCGCGCCGGCCGCACCGCCATCGTGGCCACGTCCATCCCGTACCAGGTCAACAAGTCCACGCTGCTGGAGAAGATCGCCGACCTGGTCAAGAGCGGCAAGATCGACGGCATCGCCGATATGCGCGACGAGTCCGATCGCGACGGTATGCGCATCGTGATCGAGTGCAAGCGGGACGCGGCCCCACGGAAGGTGCTCAACAACCTCTTCAAGCACACGGCTCTGAAGATGGCCTACAACGCCAACATGGTCGCGCTGGTGGACGGCCAGCCCCAGACGCTCTCGCTCAAGCAGATGCTCCACCACCACGTCGAGTGGCGCCAGGAGGTCGTGCGTCGACGGACCGAGTTCGACCTGCAGAAGGCGAGGGACCGAGCCCACATCCTCGAGGGCCTCAAGACCGCGCTCGACAACCTCGATGCGGTGATCAGGACCATCCGCGAATCCGCTGACGTCGAGACCGCGCGCCGCAACCTCATGGAGCGCTTCGGCCTCAGCGAGATCCAAGCCAACGCCATCCTCGAGATGCAGCTGCGTCGCCTGGCCGCGCTCGAGCGGCAGAAGATCGAGGATGAGTACGTCGCCATCATCCAGAAGATCGCCGAGCTCGAGGACATCCTGGCCAACCCCAAGCGTGTCCTTCAGATCATCCGCGACGAGCTGGGCGAGCTCGACGTCAAGTACGGCCAGGATCGACGCACGAGGATCGAGGGCAGCGCGGACAAGGAACTCAGCGACGACGACCTCATCGCCGATGAGGACGTGGTCATCACCATCAGCGGGCGCGGCTACATCAAGCGCCAGCCGCTGGTCACCTACCGCCGCCAGGCGCGTGGTGGCAAGGGCATCATCGGTGCGCGTACCGTGGAGGAGGATGCGGTCGGCCACCTGCTCGTGGCCAACACCCACGACTGGGCCCTGTTCTTCACCGATCGCGGCCGTGTCTTCAGCTCCAAGGTGCACCAGATCCCTGACGCGACCCGCCAGGCCAAGGGCATGCCCATCATCAACCTCGAGGGCGTGCAGGTTGACTCCGGCGAACGCGTGCTGGCAACCATCACGCTGCCCGACTTCGAGCCGGGTCACAACCTGGTCATGGCCACGGTCAGGGGCATCGTCAAGAAGACGCCCATCGAGAAGTTCGAGCGCGTGCGCTCCACAGGCATCCGCGCCATCACCGTGGCCGACGACGACAAGCTGGCCTGGGTGGCTGTCTCCTCGGGTGAGGACGACATCATCCTGGCCACGGCCATGGGCCGCATCGCCCGCTTCGCCGAGGACGAGGTCCGGCCGATGGGCCGCGACGCCGCCGGTGTCATCGGCATCCGGTTGGCCAACAAGAGCGACCGTGTCGTGGTCATGGGCGTGCTGCGCGAGGACATGGACATCCTCGTGCTCACCGAGACCGGCTACGGCAAGCGCGTGGCCAACAGTGAGTTCCGGCCCAAGCACCGTGGCGGCCAGGGCGTGCGCCTCATCTCGCTCGAGGGTGCCAAGAGCGGCAAGGTCTCCGCGGTCGAGCTCGTCGACGAGTCCGACGAGGAGCTGCTGCTCATCTCCAGGGAGGGCCAGGTCGTGCGCACCGACGTGCAGTCCATCAACCGCTACGGCAGCGCCGCTCGCGGCGTCATCGTGATGCGCCTGAACAAGGGCGACACGGTCGCCGGCATCGCCGTCTTCCGCGAAGGACTGGCGGAGCAGCGCGGGGTCGGTGAGAATGAGACCGACGGGCCCGACGGCGGCGGCCCCAGCAGCGACGGAGCGGCATAGGCATGACGGTCCTGGCCCCGGTCAGCGAGTGACCACCTTCGGCGACACCGATGCCATGGTCAGCGCGGAGGCGCTGGGCCTGTATTCGGGCAACGCCAATACGGCGCTGGCACGCAAGATCGGCCTCTACCTCGGGGCCGAGCTGGGTCAGGCGGAGGTATTCGAGTTCGCCAACGAGAACATCTTCGTGCGCATCGTCGACAACGTGCGTGAGAAGGACATCTTCCTCGTGCAGCCCACGTGCAAGCCGGTGCAGAAGTCGATCATGGAGCTGCTGATCATGATCGATGCCTTCAAGCGGGCCAGCGCGGGACGCATCACGGCGGTGGTGCCCTACTACTCCTACGGCCGCTCGGACAAGAAGGACCAGCCGCGGGTGCCGATCACCGCGCGGCTCGTGGCCGACATGATCAGCGTGGCCGGTGCCGACCGGTTGCTCACGATGGACCTGCACCAGGGCCAGATCCAGGGCTTCTTCAACATCCCCGTGGACGAGCTCACAGCCACCCACCTGCTCTCGAACTACTGGCGCCAGAAGGAACTGGAGAACGTGGTCGTAGTCACCGACCTCGGCTTCGCCAAACGTGCCCGTGGCTTCGCTGAGCTCGTAGGGGCGCCCATGGCCATCATCGAGAAGCGGCGCGAGGGCAACGACGATCGGGCAGAGGTCATGAACGTCATCGGTGAGGTCCGCGGCAAGCGCGCGATCATCGTCGACGACGAGATCGACACCGGCGGCACGCTGGTGGAGACGAGCAAGGCGTTGGAGCGCGAGGGCGCGCTGGAGATCTATGGCAGTGCCACGCACGGCGTGCTCTCCGATCCAGCCATCGACCGCATCCGCGATTCGGCCTTGAGCGAGGTGGTCATCACCGATACCATCCCGCTGCCGGCCTCGCACAAGCTGGACGAGATCAAGGTGCTCTCGGTGGCGCCGCTCATCGGGGAGGCCATCACACGCATCCACCAGGGCAAGTCCGTGGGCGCGCTATTCTCCTCGGAGATGCAGCGCGCTCAGGAGATGCTGCTCTGGGACGAGGAGAACGAGGAACCCGCATGACCGACCAGTCGAGCCTGCAGCCGACCGACGGCCAGAAGGGGACCACGCTGTACCGCCCGGATGCCGAGGGTGGGCTGGAGGCGGTGCCGCCGGAGGGCGACTATCGCGAGAGCCTGCGCTCACGGCGCTGGAACGCGGCCCCGCTGGAGAACCCGGAGGTCGAGAAGACAGACTCGCGCATCGCGGTCGCGGCCATCGTGGGACTGGCGCTCATCACGCTCGGGATCCTGGTCGTGGGCTATGGCGTGCTTGAGATCTGGAGCTTGCCCGCCTAGGTGCCGCAGCGCTCGCAGACACCCGTGGCCCACGTGGTGTGGGACTGGAACGGCACGCTCTTCGACGATTTCGGTCTGACCGCTGAGATCGCGCGTCGCACGCTGGAGACGATGGGCGTGCCGGACGTCACCGGCGAGGACATCCGCGACAGCTTCCGTCGGCCCTTCAGTGACTTCTACGCACAGCTCTTCGGTCGTCCCATCACCCACGCTGAGCTCGACTACATCCGCGAGTGCTACGAGGTCGAGTACGACGCCGAGGTCTTCGGGCTGGGACTGCAGCCGGACGCCGAGCCCGCGATGGACCTCGTGGCCGCGCACCCGGCCACGCAGTCACTGCTGTCGATGGCCCATGACGAGCAGTTGCAGGCGCTCGTGGACCACCACCGCATCCGGTCCCGCTTCGTGCGCGTGGAAGGAAGCCCCACTTCTGACAACGACGGCAACAAGGCCGACCGCCTCGTCCGCCACCTCGCTGCCATCTCGGTCGAACCGGGACGGACGGTCATCATCGGAGACACCGTCGACGATCACGAGGCGGCTCTGAGTGCGGGGGCGACGTCAGTGCTGGTCACCACCGGCAGCACCTCTCGCGCTTCGCTCGAGCGCACCGGCGCTCCCGTGGTCGATACGTTGCTGGCCGCAGCCACGCTCGTGCTTGGTGCGCACCAGGCGACATAGCGGCGTCGGCCACTGCCCGGCGCCGACAACCCAGCCAGGTGCCCTTGGCCCGAGGTGGTGCCAGCAGCCAGTCCCGCTATTCGTCTCACGCATCACTGGACCAAGTTAGGCCGCCACCCTCACTGGTCCATGCCTCAGGAGACTCGAGTGGCCCCGACTCGGTCGATCCAGTCGCGAGGGGCATGAGATGGCGAAGTCGAAGCTCTCGGTCAGCCCGACTCCGCTCGGTTATTCGTGTCGCGAATGATGCACACGCCAGGGGCTGATCGCAGGAATGCCCAGAGCTAGCTCGTTAGACAGACTAACGAACGGTTCACTGGTGACGGACCCGCCAGCAGTAGCCTCAGCTAGCGCCGTGGCAGCGCTTGTACTTCTTGCCGGAGCCGCAGTAGCAGGGGTCGTTACGGCCGATCTTCTCGCCATCAGGCGTGTGCCCGGCGGCCTTGGCCGCGGCGGCATCGATCGTCTCCTCGCCCTTCTGCAGCTGCACGTTCTTGGGTGTCTGTGAGCCGAGCCCGGGGACCAGCTGGGTGGTGGTCGTCACCGTGGCGCCGCTGGTGGCGGTGGCGCTGCCGCCGGACGAGACCGGCGGCGTGACGGTGCCGGCACCAGTCGCGGCCGGAGCGGCACTGGTGTCGGCCTGTACGGGAGCCCCGTTGCCGCCGCCCTTGAGTGCCGCCAGCTGCTGTGGCGAGAGCGTGGGCATGGTCTGTGGCTCGTCGGGCGGAGCGGACTCGCGGCGTTGCACGCTGACCCGGAAGACGGTGGAGGCCACCTGGTGCTGGATGAAGCCACGCAGCTCGTCGTAGAGGCTGAAGGCTTCGCGCTTGAACTCGACGAGCGGGTCGCGTCCGCCGTAGCCACGGAGGCCGACGCCCTTGCGGAAGTCCTCGAGCTCGGTGAGGTGCTCGACCCACAGCGTGTCGATGGCGCGCAGCAGGACCGCTCGCTCCACCAGCGCCCAGGTCTCCTCGCCATGCTCCTGCTCGCGGGCATCGAGCATGTCCGCGGCCTGGTCGTTGATGTAGTCGATGATGTCGTCGCGCCCGCCCTGCTCATCGAGCGCGTCGGCACTGAAGGCGTCGCCGGTAAGGCCGATGGCACCGAGCGACTCGGACAGGCCCTCGAGGTCCCATTCGGCCTCGATCTCGCCGACGTGAGCCTCGATGACTCCACCCAGCTCCTGCTCCACGAACGCCAGCACGGTCTCACTGAGGTCCTCGTTGTGCAGGACCTTGTCACGCTCCTCGTAGATGCGCTCGCGCTGCTTGTTGATGACGTCGTCGTACTCGACGATGCGCTTGCGGATGTCGAAGTTGTGGCCCTCGACCCGTGACTGCGCATTCTCGACGGTCTTGGAGACCATACGCGACTCGATGGCCACCTCGCCCTCGAGGCCCATGCGCTCCATGAGCGTGGTCACGCGCTCGTTGGCGAAGCGCTTGAGCAGCGGGTCCTCCAGCGAGAGGAAGTAGCGCGAGGAGCCGGGGTCACCCTGGCGTCCGGCGCGGCCACGGAGCTGGTTGTCGATG
>CAYZDQ010000034.1:0-11022 GCA_964476955.1 uncultured Anaerolineaceae bacterium | reverse complement strand
CCGTCATGGGCTACCTCCACCGCGGCGTGGAGAAGATCTGTGAGTACGGCGACTGGCACCACGCCATCAGCAACACCGATCCGCTCGAGTACGCCGCATCGATGTTCAGCGAGTCCCTGCCGGTGCTGGCCGCGGAGCGGCTGCTGGACCTCGAGGTGCCGCGTCGCGCCGACTACATCCGCGTGCTGGCCTGGGAGCTCAATCGCATCAGCAGCCACGCGCTCTTCGTGGGCTGGCTGGCGCTGGACCTCGGCGGGCTAACGCCCATCCTCTACGGCTTCGCCGAGCGCGATGAGATCGTGGAGATGCTGGCGGCGCTGACCGGCCAGAAGCTGCTCTTCAACTACATGCGCATCGGCGGCGTCAACGGCGACGTCAACCACGAGTTCCTCAGCCGCCTGGGCGACTGGATGGGCCGAGCTGCCGCGCGCATCAACGACCAGGCCACGCTCATGAACGAGAACGAGATCTTCGTGAACCGCACGAAGGGTCTGGGCGTGGTCGATCGCGACATGGCGCTCAAGTACCACATGTCCGGCCCGCCGCTGCGTGCCACGGGCGTGCCCTACGACGTGCGCCGAGCGCATCCCTACAGCGTCTATCCCGAGCTCGAGTTCGACATCCCGGTGCGCACCGATGGCGACTCGTACGCGCGCTACCTGCTGCACATCGATGAGATCAAGCAGTCGTTGCGCATCATCGACCAGGTCCTGCACCGGATGCCGGATGGACCGGTCATGGCCAAGCTGCCACGCCTGTTGCGCATCCCGCCCAACCGCGCCTTCGCGGCCCTCGAGTCACCGCGTGGTCAGTACGCCGCCTACGCGGTCAGCGATGGCTCCGATCAGCCCTTCCGCTTCCGCATCCACGACCCCTCGTTCTTCAACCTCCAGGCCGTCGGTCCGCTCACCCGCGGCGAGCTGCTGGCGGACATCATGGCCATCATGGCCAGCCTCGACCCGATCATGGGCGGGATCGACAAGTGAGCGCAGCCACGACCCCGGCGCCGCACGGCGTGACGCTCGTGGGCAAGGTCGTGCTGGCGCTGTTGGCCCTGGTCATCGTCGGTGCGCTGGGCTTCTTCCTGCTCTGGGTCACCGGCCTCGGCGCGTCCCTCGTGGAGTGGGTCGTCGACACCGGCGAGGCCAACATCGAGATCCTGCGCTTCGTGGCCGCAGCCACGGGCGTGCTCCTGTTCACCATCCCGGCGGCGTTCGTGATCATCTACATGGAGCTCAAGATCATCGCCCAGATGAACCTGCGTGTGGGCCCGGACCGGACCGGTCCATGGGGCGCGCTGGCGTCGCTGATGGCCGGCCTCAAGGTCCTCTCCAAGGAGGACTACACCCCACGTGGCGTGGACGTGCCGGTCTACACCCTGGCCCCGGCGGTGACCTTCCTGGCCTCGGTCCTGACGCTGCTGGTCATCCCCTTCGCGCCCGGTATGGCGGGCTACTACATGGAGCTGGGGCTGCTCTTCTTCTTCGCCGCCTCCGGCCTCGGCGTGGTCGGCCTGATGATGGCCGGCTGGTCGAGCTTCAACAAGTACTCGCTGCTCGGCGGCATCCGCGCCGCGGCCGCGGTCATCAGCTACGAGCTGCCGCTCATCCTGGGCACCTTCGGGGTGGTCCTGCTCGCGGGCACGCTCAACCTCGGCACGATCGTGGAGAACCAGGCCGGCTGGATCTGGAACTGGTACGCCTTCCAGCAGCCGCTGGCGCTGCTCATCTTCTTCATCGCTGCCACCGCCGAGGCCGGCCGCACGCCCTTTGACTACACCGAGGCTGACTCGGAGCTCGTGGCCGGGTTCGCCACCGAGTACAGCGGCATGCGCTTCGGCTTCTTCTTCTTCGCCGAGTACGTGAACGTGTTCATCCTCTCGGCCCTGACCGTGACGCTCTTCCTCGGTGGCTATCACTCGGGCATCGACCTCGATCCGATCCTCGGCTTCTTCGGGCTGAACACGCCGGTAGAGCTGAGCAACATCGATCCGGGCTCGCTCGGTCCATGGCTCCTGGCCATCCCGCTGCTGGTGCCGCCGATCCTGACGCTGGTGCTCGGCGGCGCGGTGTGGATGCTCAAGTCGAGCTGGGGCATCATCAAGTCGCTGGTCGTGGGCTTCCTCCTGGCCAACCTGCTGGTCGGAGCCCTGTTCACGTTCTGGGCCCTGTTCAGCTTCGAGGCGCTGCTCGGCGTGCTCGTCTTCTTCGGCAAGTCCTTCGGCCTGGTCGCGCTGTTCGTGATGATGCGCGCGACCTACCCGCGCGTGCGCATCGACCAGATGATGAGCTTCGCCTGGAAGTGGCTGATGCCCGCAGCGCTGCTGAACATCTTCATCACTGCCGGCGCGATCATCATCGTCATGGAGTACCTCTCGTGAGGACCGACCGGATCCCCGGCCTGGCCATCGTCAAGGGCATGCTCTTCGCCGTGCGCCAGGTCTTCCGCCCCAACCTCACGGTGCGCTACCCCGAAGAGCAGAACCCCATCAGCCCGCGCCACCGCGGCCGCCTGATCCTGCTCTACGACGAGGCCGGCTCACTCAAGTGCGAGACCTGCTTCCAGTGCGCGCAGGCCTGCCCCATCGAGTGCATCGACAGGCGCGGCGAGGACACGCGCGACCGCTACCACGTGCACTGGGGCGCCTCGGAGCAGTACGCCGAGCGGCGCGAGGAGTCGGCACTGCGGCGCTCTGGTCGGCCGGTACCCGATCGCAGCTTCGATCCCTTCGAGACCATCGACCTGGCTCCGCTCGACGAGATCCTCGTGGCCGCGAGCTACAAGCCGACGGCCGCGCTGGCCATGCTCGAGGGCGCACAGGGCGTCTACGGGCACCTGCCGGTAGCGGCCCTGCAGCACATCGCCCATCAGACGGGCGCCAACTACGCCCAGCTCTATGGCATGGCCACCTCGTACCCGCACCTGCACTTCGAGCCGCCGGTCGGCCACATCGTGCGCGTCTGTCGCTGCACGGGCTGCACGCTGCTTGGGGGTGGCCGGGTCCTGGCCGCCTTCGCTGAGCACCTCGGCACGGACGTCGGCGGCGTGAGCCCCGACGGCGCGGTTCGCCTCGGGGTGACCGAGTGTGGTGGGACCGCGTCCGGCAGCCCCTACGTCGAGGTGGACGGCGAGCCGCTGCCCAAGTCGAGCCCACAAGACGCAGCCACCATCGCTGCCGCCCTGCGCGCCAACGTGCCTCAGGGGGACGTCGCATGAGCCTGCCCATCCTCAGCGGCGCCAAGGACTGGCCGCAGGTGCTGCTGGCTCGAGCCGCCCAAGGCGAAGTCGCCGACATCGAGGCCGCGGAAGCCGTGGGTGCCTGGGCCGCCTTCAAGAAGGCCACGAGCGAGCTGACCCCGGAAGTCGTCCTCCACACGATCGCCGAGTCCGGCCTGCGTGGACGCGGCGGAGCCGGCTACCCCACCGGCGCCAAGTGGCGCGACTGTGTGACCCAGCCCGATCCCGCCCACTACGTCGTGGCCAACGGCTTCGAAGCCGATCCCGGTGCCGGGGCCGATCGCACGCTCATGGAGCTCGACCCGCACGCGGTCGTGGAGGGCACGGCCCTCGCGGCCTGGGTCGTCGGTGCGGAGCTGGCCATCATCGCCGTCTCATCCAGCGCGCCGGTCGCGGCCGAGCGCCTGCGTGTGGCGGTGGAGGAGGCCGAGGAGCGTGGCTACATCGGCCGGGCCGCCGACGGACGCAGCCTCGAGGTCGAGGTCCGCGAGGTGACCGGCTCCTTCGTCGTGGGTGAGGAGACCGTCCTGTTGCGCGCCCTCGAAGGTGGGCGCGCCCAGCCCGACCAGCGCCCGCCCTACCCCACACGTGAAGGGCTGCGGGGGGCGCCCACGGTGGTCAACAACGTCAAGACACTCGCGACGGTGCCCTGGATCGTGGCCCACGGCGCGGGGGCCTACAACTCGCTGGGCTCGGCCGACACGCCCGGCACCACCCTCGTCCAGCTGGGTGGCGCGGTCAAGACACCCGGCGTCGTGGAGGTGCCCCTGGGCGCCACCGTGCGCGAGGTCCTCGAGGGGCCCGGTGGATCCGCGAGGGGATCGCTCAAGGCGGTGCTCGTGGGTGGACCCACGGGCGGCTTCCTGCCCCCGGACGCGCTCGATACCCCGCTCACCTACGAGTCCCTGCGAGAAGCCGGCGCCGTCGGCGGCTCGGGCACGATGCTCGCGCTCGACGAGAGCGCCTGCCTCGTGGACGTGGCCGCGCTCATGACGCGCTACCTCAACGACAGCGCCTGCGGCAAGACCATCCCCTGCCGCATCGGCACCCGTCGCCTGGCGGAGCTGGGCGCGGCCGTCTGTTCCGGTCATGCCCGCCCCGGCGACCCGGACCTGCTGACCGACCTCGCGGCCGACGTACGCGACTCGGCCCTGTGCGGCCTGGAGGCCGACGCCGCCAACCCGCTGCTCTCGGTGATGCGATACTTCGCGCCTGAGTTCGAAGCCCACACCGTGCGTGGCGAGTGCCCCGCGGGTGTCTGCCAGCCCATCTCCCTAGCCGGTGCCGTCTCGTCATGACCGACACCCTCCCCGAGATCATCCACCAGCCGAGCACTCCGCCCGCTGACGAGGCTGCCGAGCGTCTGTTCACGACCGGTTCGCCGCAGCGGCGCCTGGCCGCGCCCGAGTTCACCGTCGAGATCGACGGGAAGCAGTACGAAGCACGCGCCGGACAGACGGTCCTCGACGTCTGCCGCGACGTCGGCATCGAGGTGCCCACGCTCTGCTACGAGCCCAAGCTGCCGGGCTTCGGTGCCTGTCGCATGTGCGTGGTCGAGGTCGAGGGCGAGGACACGCCACCGATCTCCTGCTCGCGAGAGGCCGAGGAAGGCATGGTCGTGCGCACGCAGACCCAGCGGCTGCGCGAGATCCGCAAGACCAACCTCGAGCTGATCTTCAGCGACCACAACGCCTACTGCCTGCCACCCTGCCAGAACAAGTGCCCCAGCCACATCGACATCCCCGGGTTCCTCAAGTCCAACACCGAGGGCGACTTCGTCGAGTCGGCACGCATCTTCAAGCGCACCATCCCCATCCCCTCCGTGCTCGGCCGCGTCTGTCCCGCCCCTTGCGAGGAGCACTGCCGCCGTGACGAGGTGGAGGAGGCCATCGCCATCCGCGACAGCCACCGCTACGCCGGCGACCAGGTGCTCAAGGCCCAGGCCGCGGGCGTCGCCCCGCCGCTGCCGTTCGACCAGCAAGCGTCGACGGGCAAGCGCGTGGCCGTGGTCGGCTCCGGGCCCGCGGGCATGTCCGCGGCCTACTACCTCGCGCTCAACGGCCACGAGGTGACGGTCATGGAGCGTGACCCCGAGCCGGGCGGCATGCTGCGCTACGGCATCCCCCAGTACCGCCTGCCCAAGGTGGAGGTGCTCGAGGGCGAGTACCAGGCGGTGTGGGACCTCGGCGTGAAGCTCGTGACCGGCGTGGAGCTGGGTAAGGACTTCACGGTCGACGACCTCGAGAACGAGGGCTACGACGCGGTGCTCGTGGCCATCGGCTGCTACGACACCAACAAGCTGGGCATCCCCGGCGAGGACGCCGAGGGCGTGATCGATGCGCTCGACTACCTGCGCATCGCCACCCTGGGCCTGCCCTATCCCGACTACGAAGGCACCCGCGTGGTGGTGGTCGGTGGCGGCTTCAGCGCCATGGACTGCGCGCGGACGTCTGTGCGCCAGGGCTGCACGGAGACGACGCTCGTCTACCGCCGCGACATGAAGGACATGCCTGCCGCCGACGAGGTCCACGAGATGCTCGAGGAGGGTGCGCGGGCGATCTTCCAGGCCTCGCCCGCGCGCGTGGTGACGGACAAGGAGAACAAGGTCACCGGCGTCGAGTTCCAGCGCATGGCGCTGGGTGAGCCCGACGCCTCCGGTCGCCGCCGCCCACAGCCGGTGGAGGGCACCGAGTTCATCATCGACTGCGACCGCGTGCTGCTGGCCATCGGCCAGGGCCCCGAGCTGGGCTGGCTGGAGAGCGGCGCCGACGGCATCGAGAAGACCAGGCGCTGGCGGCTCGATGCGGACGCGGTCACCTTCGGCACGGGACGGGCGGGCGTCTTCGGGGCCGGCGACGTGCGCACCGGCGCAGCTACCGTGGTGGAGGCCGTCGCCGAGGGCCGCCGCGCCAGCTACGCCATCGATGCCTACCTGCAGGGTCAGGACCTCGCCGAGATCCGCACCCGCCAGACGCTGGCGGAGCCGCAGCCCGAGTTCCTCTCGATCGTGCCTTACACGGGCGAGGTCAAGCAGCCGCGTATCCGGCTCCAGTCCATGCCGGCCGAGGAACGCAACGACTCCTACATCGAGTACGAGATCCCCTACTCACAGGAAGAGGTCATGACCGAGTCCGGCCGCTGCCTGCAGTGCACCTGTGAGGCCATCGGCTACTGCGACCTGCGCCGGCAGGGCATCGAGTACGGCACGACCCTCTCGACGCTCCAGCCCAAGCGCACCGGTATCTCCGTCCGCTCGGTCAGCGAGAACCGCTTCACCGGCGTCAACCACGACTACATCCGCGATGACAGCCACGCCTTCATCCTGCGCGAGCCGTCACGCTGCATCGACTGCGGCCGCTGCGCCGCGGTCTGTCGCGAGGTCGTGGGCGCCGCCTGCTACGACTTCATGCGCACCGGCTTCGACACGCTCGTGACCACACCGCTGGACATGAGCCTCAACACCACGCCCTGCGTCTCCTGCGGCCGCTGCGCCGAGACCTGTCCCACCGGTGCGCTCATGCCCAAGCCCCGCGTGCTGGAAAAGTACGACGTCGACGAGTCCCGCTGCATCCTCTGCGGCATCTGCGTCGACGCCTGCCCCTATGACGCGCTGCGCTGCGGGCCCGACTTCGAGCTGGCCCACGAGAGCCGCGAGGAGCCGCAGATCGACCTCATGGCCATCGCCTCGATGGAGCGCGATACCGAGCTCAGCTATGTGCGAGCGGAACGCGACTGGCTCAGCCGTGCCCAGGCTGGTGGCCGCGACTTCCCGCACGAGCGCCTGCTCCCGGTGCTGCCGTCAGGCCTGGCCGGGAACGGGGCCAACGACAACGGAGCTGACGACACCGCGGCCGGCTCGGCCGGTGGTGGCGCGGCATCGGTCCACCACAAGTAGTCCAGGGGGCAAAGAGAGGGAGTGGAGCTACCGGCAACGGTTCCGTATCTCGACTGGCGCTGGGACGACCTCGTCTTCCTGTTGTTCGCCGGCGTGATGCTGGGTTCTGCGTTGCTCGTGGTGCTGGGGCGGGACATCATCCGCTCAGCGCTCTGGCTGATCCTGTCCTTCGCCGCCCTTGCGGGCATCTACGGCCTGCTCGGCAGCGCCTTCCTGGCCATCACCCAGGTGCTGGTCTATGTCGGCGCCATCGCCGTGCTCATCCTCTTCGCCGTCATGATCACCCAGTCCAAGCGAGGACCGGCGAAGCTGGTCTTCAACCGCCAGTGGTGGGCTGGTGCGCTGGCCGCGATCATGCTCGTGCTGCTGATGGCCACGACCATCCTGCTGACCGAGTGGGACGCCACCGAGACCGTGCAGGTGGCCGAGGCCCGCGACGTCGCGCTCACGCTCTTCGAAGACTACATGTTCGCGTTCCTGGCCCTGGGCGTGCTGCTGCTGGCAGCCGTCATCGGCGGGCTCTACCTGGCCGTGCGCGATGATGAGATGCCCGAGACCAACATCCCCGCACGGGCGCTCCCGGACGAGGAGGAGGCCGCATGAGCAACTCGCTCGAGGCCTACCTCATCCTCTCGGTGTTGCTCTTCGGCATCGGCACCTTCGGCTTCCTGGCCAGGCGCAACGCCATCGCCATGCTCATGTCCATCGAGCTGATGCTCAACGCGGTCAACCTGGCCATCATCGCCTTCGGGGCCTTCACGCCGGAGGTCGCCGCACACTTCTCGACGATCGCGCTTTTCGTCATCGCGCTGGCGGCGGGTGAGGCCACGGTCGGCCTGGCCATCGTCATCGCCATCTACCGCAACCGCAGGACGCCGCTCGTGGACGAGTACGCGTCGATGAAGGAGTAGCGGCGGATGGACTTGATCTTCAACGCTGAAGCAGAGGCCGGCCACGCCGCCGAGGAAGCGCTGCACCTCGTCGAGGCCACACCCGAGCAGCAGGCGATGCTGCTGGCGGCGCTCTTCATCCCACTCATCGGCTTCCTGCTGACCGGCCTGGTCGGGCGACGCATGGGCGAGCGGCCCTGGATCATCTCGATCACGGCCGTGCTGGTCTCGGCCTTCTTCGCCACCGTGCTGGCCTTCTCGGCCCTGCTGGCCGAGGACCCGGTGCGCTGGGGCTTCACGCTCTACACCTGGATCCCGGTGGGCGACCTGCAGATCGAGTTCGGCTTCCTCTTCGACAACCTCACCGCGGTCATGCTCATCGTGGTCACCTGGATCGGCTCGCTGGTGCACATCTACAGCATCGGCTACATGGAGCACGACGACGCGGGGTGGCGTTTCTTCGCCTACCTCAACCTGTTCATGTTCAGCATGCTGCTGCTGGTCATGGCCGACAGCTATCTGGTCGTCTTCGCGGCCTGGGAGCTGGTGGGCCTCTCGAGCTACCTGCTCATCGGCTTCTGGTACAAGAGGCGCGAGCCGGCGCTGGCCTCCAAGAAGGCCTTCCTCGTCAACCGCGTCGCCGACCACGGCTTCCTCATCGGCATCATGGGCGTCTTCCTCATCACGGGCACCATGAATATGCTCGATTCGTTCGAGCTGTTCCACGCCGAGTGGTGGATCGAGGATGTGGTGATCCTGCTGCTCTTCGTGGGCGCCGCGGGCAAGTCGGCCCAGTTCCCCTTCCATGTCTGGCTGCCGGACGCGATGGAGGGCCCGACCCCGGTCTCGGCCCTCATCCATGCCGCGACCATGGTCAACGCCGGTGTCTACTTCATCGCCCGCACCTCGCCCATCTTTGCGACCGCGCCCGAGACCATGCTGCTGGTGGCCAGCATCGGCATCTTCACGGCCATCCTGGCGGCCTCGATCGCGCTGACCCAGAAGGACATCAAGAAGGTGCTGGCCTACTCCACCCTGAGCCAGCTGGGCTACATGTTCGCGGCGCTGGGCATCGGCGCCTGGGTGGCGGCCATCTTCCACCTCATGGCCCACGGCTTCACCAAGGGCCTGCTCTTCCTCGGCTCCGGCTCGGTCATCCACGCCGTCCATGAGGAGCAGGACATGGACAAGATGGGCGCGCTGCGCAAGAAGATCCCCATCACCCACTGGACCTTCCTCATCGCCGCGCTCTCGCTGGCGGGCATCCCGCCGCTGGCTGGCTTCTTCAGCAAGGACGCCATCCTGGGCGAGTCCTTCATCTTCGGCTACCCGCTGGTCTTCATCGTCGGGCTCATCGTGGCCGGCATGACCGGCTTCTACATGTTCCGGCTGATGGGCAAGACCTTCTACGGCGAGAGCCACGTCGACCCGGAGGTGGAGCCGGTGGTCCACGAGTCGCCGCGCTCGATGACGACACCGCTGATCCTGCTGGCGATCCCCACCATCGCGCTCGGCCTGGTCATCGGCACCCCGCTGGGCGACTCGGTCATCTTCAACTGGCTCGAACCCATCTTCGCGCCGGCCAACGAGGCCATGCATCTGGCCCACCACGAGTACGAGCTCGTGGGCGTGGACGGCGGGCTCATCCTGGCCTCGGTGGTCGTGGCTGCGCTGGGCATCGCGGTGGGCATCTGGTTCTTCGGCTTCTTCGACCTCAAGGCGCGCCTCGGTGACGTCGATGCGTTGGCCGGGCGCAACCGCCTCATGCGCAGCCTGTACACGGCCTCCTACAACAAGTGGTACTTCGACGACCTCAACCACCTGCTCTTCTACGTCATCGGCGGCCGTGTCGCGAACGGTGTCATGTGGTTCGACGTCAAGATCGTGGACGGGATCGTCAACGGCGTCGGCGCGGTGACCCAGTCGGTGGGTGACGGCGTTCGACACATCCAGACCGGCCGCGTCCAGAACTACGCCCTGGGCATCGCCTTCGGCCTGATCGTCATCGCCACGCTCTTCATCCTGATGGCCCGCTGATGGACTTCCTCGACCGCCTGGACCTGCTCTCGCTGCTGATCTTCACGCCGCTGATCGGCGCGCTGATTCTGCTGTTCGTGCCCGGCAAGCACGTGAACGCACACCGCTGGGGCGCCTTCGTCATCTCGCTGGTGGCCTTCGCCTTCTCGCTGCTGGTGGCGGTCGCCTTCGACAACGACGAGGCCGGCTTCCAGCTGGTGCAGGAGGCCGACTGGATCGGCTTCTTCGGCATCCAGTACAAGGTCGGCGTGGACGGCATCAGCCTGGTGCTGATCCTGCTCACGACGCTGCTGACCTCGATCAGCATCCTGGCCTCGTTCGGCCCCATCAACACGCGCGTGAAGGAGTACATGATCTCCTTCCTCGTGCTGGAGGTGGGCATGCTGGGCGTGTTCCTCAGCCTCGACCTCTTCCTCTTCTACGTCTTCTGGGAAGTGGTGCTCGTGCCGATGTACCTGATCATCGGTATCTGGGGCGGCGCCAACCGCATCTACGCCACCATCAAGTTCGTCATCTACACGCTGGTGGGCTCGCTGTTGATGCTGATCGCCATCCTGGCCATCGCGTGGACGTATGCGCAGGAGACCGGCTCCTGGGTCGGCGCGTTCGACTACACCGAGCTGGTCCGGTTCGGGTTCGACCCGACGCTGCAGTTCTGGGCCTTCCTGGGCTTCTTCCTGGCCTTCGCCATCAAGGTGCCGATGTGGCCGGTGCACACCTGGCTGCCCGACGCTCACACCGAGGCGCCCACGGCCGGCTCGGTCATCCTGGCCGGCGTCCTGCTCAAGCTGGGCGGCTACGGGCTCATCCGCTTGAACCTGCCGCTCTTCCCGGACGCGGCAGTCGATCTGGCGCCCTTCATCATCGGGCTCTCGATCATCGGCATGCTCTACGGCGCGATCGTGGCCATCCGCCAACCTGACCTCAAGCGCCTCATCGCCTACTCCTCGGTCAGCCACATGG
>CAYZDQ010000033.1:0-11215 GCA_964476955.1 uncultured Anaerolineaceae bacterium | reverse complement strand
GATGCCGGAGTCGGTGCCCATGGCGATGCGCACGCCGGCCTCGACCGCCCGGCGGAAGGCCTGCGTGTGGATCTCGATGACGCCGCGGGCCTTGTCCAGCACGGCTGGCGGCAAGGGTGCGCCGGCCTCGGCCGCAGCCACGACCCCCTGGGGCGCCACCAGGGTGGGCACCAGCCAGGTCCCCTGCTCGAGCATCAGCTCGATGCCTTCGTCGTCGAGGTAGATGCCGTGCTCGATGCTGCGGATACCCGCGCGGATGGCGTTCTTGATGCCCTCGGCACCCTGGGCGTGGGCCATGACGGGTACGCCCGCGGCCGTGGCTTCGGCCACCAGCACCTCCAGCTCGTCCGGCCGGAAGTGCGCGTGCCGCGGATCGTCGCGGGTGGAGAGCACGCCGCCCGAGGTGGCGACCTTGATGACGTCAGCGCCCATGCGCTGCAGCTCGCGCACCTTGCGCCGCATCTCGTCGGGGCCGTCGACGATACCGTCGGGCACACCCGGATGCGGCACTACGAAGTGGATGAGGTCGCCCGACGGTAGCCAGTCGTCACCGTGACCGCCGGTCTGGCTGAGCATGACCAGCGAGATCTGCAGCCGTGATCCATCGACGAGTCCGTCCTCGACCGCCTGGCGGATGCCGAGATCCGCACCTCCGGCGTCGCGCACGGTGGTGATGCCGGCCGCCAGCGTGTCGCGCAGGTTCCGGGCAGCCTCGAAGAACTGGTAGGAGAACGGGCGCTGCGCCAGCTGCCACATGTCGGCGGTGCTGACGGTGACATGGACGTGGGTGTCGAAGAGGCCGGGTAGCACGGTCTTGCCGCTGACATCGACGGCCTGGTCGCCGTCGAGGCCGGGGCCGACCGCGACGATGCGCTCACCCTCGATCGCGACGTCCGCGGGATAGGGATCGGTGCCGGTCCCGTCGAAGACCTGCGCACCGGTGAAGACGGTTCGTGTCATGTCCGCAGGATAGGACTCCGGTCGGTGCCAGAATGTGCGGCCCAGACACTCACGCGAGAGACATGCCGACCACATCCCGATGGCCCACGTGGGCCCTGCTCCTGGCCCTGCTGCTGACGTTCCCGGGGAACGTGGCGCTGGCCCAGTCGCCTTCGGCCGATCTCGTCGCCTCCCCTGCCCCGTCGATCACGCCCACAGGCAGTGCTGATCCGGAACCGCTCGACCGTGTCACGACCATCCTCGGAACGATGACGCTGCGCGAGAAGATCGGCCAGCTCTTCATGAGTCGTGTCTACGGCTTCCGCGCCAAGGATCCCGCTCGCGGCGCCCGGCGCTCGAACAAGGCCTATCTCGGGGTGAGGGATGCACAGACGCTCTTCAAGCGCTACCCAGTGGGCTCGGTCGTGTACTTCGAGCACGCCGGCAACCTGCAGCGGCCGGAGCAGATCGCCATGCTCTCCAACGCCATCCAACGCGCGGCGCTGTCAGCGGGCACGGTGCCTGTGCTCATCAGCACCGACCAGGAACACGGCATCATCGAGCGCCTGGGACCACCTGCCACCCGCTTCCCGGGGTCGATGGCGCTGGGCGCGACGCGAGACCCGGACCTTGCGCGCGAAGCCGCCCGGGCGACCGGCATGGAGCTACGCGCGGTGGGCATCGACCAGGACCTCGCGCCGGTCGCGGACGTCAACAGCAACCCGGCCAACCCCGTCATCGGCGTGCGCTCGTTCGGCTCACGCCCAGGCCTGGTGTCGGCGATGACCGCAGCCCAGGTGACCGGCTTCCAGGGAGACGCGGGTGTCGCGGCCACGGTCAAGCACTTCCCCGGGCACGGCGATACGGACATCGACAGCCACGTAGGCCTGCCCACCATCCGCCACGGCCAGAAGGCCTGGTGGGAGCTCGACGCTCCGCCCTTCGAGGCCGCCATCGAGGCGGGCGTGGATATCGTCATGACGGCCCATGTGCGGGTGCCCTCGCTCGACCCCAGCGGCAAGCCGGCCACGCTCTCCCGACCGATCCTGACCGGCATCCTGCGCGAGCGGATGGGCTTCGACGGGGTCATCATGACCGACTCCCTGGCCATGGCCGCTGTGCGCTCGCAGTACGGCGACGGACGCGTGCCGGTGCTGGCACTCAAGGCCGGTGCGGATATCTTGGCCGACCCGCCCGAGCTGCCCGTGGCCTTCAGGGCCGTGATGCGCGCGGTCGAGTCGGGCGAGCTGAGCGAGCGGCGCATCGATCGCTCGGCCGAACGGATCCTGCGGCTCAAGGATCGCCTGGGCCTGCTGGATGACCCGCTCGTGGACGTGGAGGCGGTGGCGTCCTCGCTGGGTACGGCCGAGAACCGGGCCGTGGCCGACGCCGTGGGCGAAGCGGCCGTGACGGTCCTGCGCGACCGCGAGTCGTGGCTGCCGCTGAAGAAGCGCTGGAGCGTGGCCGTCGCCGGGCCCCGGCCCGAGGGAGCCAACGCCGTGGTCAACACGCTGCGCAAGGCTGGCCACGACGTCACCACCGCCTGGACGGACTCGGACCCGGGCGGGCGGCAGCTGGCCAGGGCCGTGCGCGCGGCCGGAGCCGCCGACATCACCGTCGTCGTCACCAGCCATCTGGGTGTGTACCCCGCGCAGCGTGAGCTCGTCCGCCGGACGCTCGCGACGGGGGGACGCGTGGTCGTGGTCTTCGGCAGCTCGCCCTACGACGTGACCTGGTTCCCCAAGGCTCCCGCGCAGGTGGCCACGTACTCGACGGTGCCGGTCTCGATGCGGGGGCTGGCCCGGGTGCTCAGCGGCGAGGTCGAGGCGAGCGGCACGTTGCCCGTGCGCATCCCGCAGCCGGTCGGGTCGGGGACCCTCTACTCCATCGGCCACGGCCTGACGCCGTAGCGACGTCGCGGGGATGACCGCGCGGAGTCAATCCTCCTTCGCGAAGAGCTCGCGACGTGGCAGGCCCGTCTCCTCGGCCACCATCCTGGCGGCCGACGAGCGCTTCACACCCTCGGTCACCAGCCGCGCCACGCGTGCGCGACCGGCCTCCAGGCTCACCTGCGCGACTTCCTCCTCGGTGGAGCCGGCCACGACGATGACGATCTCGCCCTTGAGCGGCGACGCTGCGGCCCAGTCGGCCAGCTCCGACAACGTGCCCCTCCGGGTCTCCTCGTGGAGCTTCGTCAGCTCGCGCGCGACCACGGCCCGTCGTTCGGGACCACAGGCCGCGACCAGGTCGCGCAGCGTGGCTGCCGTGCGGCCGTGCGCCTCGTAGAGCACGGTGGCGCGATCATCGGCCGCGATGCGCGCCAGCCGCTGCCCCCGCTCCCGACCCTTTCGAGGCAGGAAACCCTCGAAGCCCCAGCGCGCAGCCGGCAGGCCGCTGGCCACCAGCGCTGTCAGCACGGCCGAGGCACCGGGGACCGGCACCACCGTGCCGCCGCGCGCGATCCAGGCGCCCACGAGGACCTCGCCCGGATCGCTCACCAGTGGCGTGCCGGCGTCGGTCACGAGAGCCACGTCGTCACCGGCCTCGAGTCGCGCGATTAGATTGGCGGTACGGCGGTCATCGCTGTGCGCGTGATAGCTGACCAGCGGCGTCTTGATCTCGAAACGCGTCCACAGCACCCGCGTCACGCGCGTGTCCTCTGCCGCCACGACGGCCACTTCGCGCAGCACCTCGAGCGCGCGCAGCGTGATATCGCCGAGGTTGCCGATGGGCGTGGCCACCACGTAGAGCGTGCCGGGGCCGCCCTCGCTGGCCACGTCAGTCACGTCAGTCACGCGCGGAACGCGGCCGACGGCGCGGGTAGAGGTAGTCGATGCCGGCGGTGCGCGGCCCGATCTTGGCGATGGGTGGCACCTGGCGCTTGAACTCGGAGCCCGCGACCATGCGGTCGACCCGCTCCACGAGCTCGCGCTCGAAACCGTCAGCCGCGGTCTCCTCGAGCGAGAGACGACGGTCGACCAGCCGGAACAGGATGCGGTCGACCTCGGCGTAGCTGAAGCCCACCTCCTCCTCGTCGGTCTGGCCCGGCCAGAGGTCGGCGGAGGGCGCCTTGGTGATGACCGCATCGGGCACACCCATGGCTACGCTCAGCTGGCGCACCTGTGACTTGTAGAGGTCGCCGATGGGGTTGAAGGCGCTGGCGCTATCGCCCCACAGGGTGCTGTAGCCGATGAGCGCCTCGGTCTTGTTGCCGGTGCCGATGACGAGGCCGCCCCAGGTGACCGAGTGGTCGTAGAGCACCATCATCCGCGCTCGGGCCATGAAGTTGCCCCGTCGCAGCGGAGCGGCGTCAGTACGGCTCTGGTCGAAGTAGCCGTCCACGATGCGGCTGATGTCGACCAGCTCGCTGGGCAGGCCCAGGTCCGCCACGATGGCCTCGGCGTCACCGCGAGACTCGGGCGAAGAGGTCTTGTAGGGCATGAGGATGGCCAGCACGTTCTCGGGCCCGATGGCCTCGGCCGCGAGGTAGGCCACGAGGCCGGAGTCGATGCCGCCGGAGAGCCCGAGCAGGACCTTGCCGAAGCCGGCCTGTGCCAGCTGCGCGCGGATGAACTCGCCGATGATGCGGCGCGCGGCATCGGTGTCGATGGTCAGCTCCCCCGGCAGCTCGAAGGCGGCGTTCCGGGGCATGGACGCGGTCACGGCCGCTTGGCGCTGCGGGCGTTGCGCTCGAGGCGCTCGCCGATGATCTGGTCGAGCTGGCGGATGACGACCTCCGGTCGCTCGTCCCGCAGCAGCGGCGAGGCGATGCGCTCGCGGCGCAGCTGAGCCGGGTCGATGTGCGCGACGTACAGACCCTCGTCGTGCGTGGGAGCACGGAAGACGCTGTCGCCGTCTGGACCCACCACCTCTGAGCCACCCCAGAAGGTGATCGACTCGTCCACGCCCACGCGGTTCACGAAGACCACGTAGCTGGTCGTCAGCTGCGCATACGTGCGGTTGAGCGAGCGCCACGACTCGGCGGTGCCCAGGCCCAGCTCGTTGACCGCAGCCACGTCGCGTCCGGGCGAAGAGGAGACGTTGATGAGCACCTGTGCTCCGTCAAGCGCCAGCAGCTGGGGCGTGGCCAGGTGCCAGAAGTCCTCGCATACGCTGATGCCGAGGCGCAGGTCCAGCCGCTCCGAGCTCGAGGCACGGATGGTCGAGCCGGGCGCGAAGAAGCGGCGTTCGTCGAAGAGGCCGTAGGTCGGCAGGAAGACCTTGCGATGCACGTGCCGGACCCCGCCGTTCTCCAGCAGCGCTGCTGCGATGAAGAGCTTGTGGTCTGACGACTCTTCCACGAAGGAGACGACCACGCTCATGTCGCCCGCGGCCTGCGCCAACTGCAGCAAGCGCGGGTCGTTACGGCGGATGGCGACCTCCGCGTTGAGATCCTGCAGCAGGTAGCCCGTCAGCCCCAGCTCGGGGAAGACGACCAGGTCGGCCCCCTGCTCCCGGGCCTCGGTGATGAGCTCGTGGTGCCGCTCGAGATTGGCCTCGAGCGCGCCGAGGCGCGGGGCGATCTGGGCCAGAGCCACGCGGAGGGGTGCCATGAGCAGAGTGTATGACGGCGACCGCTGCTCGGTCGCGCCGGGTGACTCAGGGCCACGCCGATGGGCGGTTTGGAGGTGACGTCGGTTTCTTCGCGGTGATAGGCTTCCCCTCACGCCGCGAAGGGTGCGAGCGTATGTGTCTAGTTGCGCACCCGCCGGGCTGGCTGAGGAGGAGCCACGACCGTACGGTCCCTCTGGTAAGAGATCGCCCGGAAATCCGTCGCGGGAGAAGGAAGGAGAACCGGATGACCCGACGACCTCCTTGGTTGTCCGCCGCCGCTCTCGGTGGCGCCATGGCGCTCCTGGCAACTACTGCTGCACCTGTGTTCGCACAGGCGGAGCAGGGTGAGATGCCGGCGGGTGGCTGGACGTCATACCCCGTGACCGAAGCCGTCGACTGTGAAGCCGGCACGTTCGCGGGACTGCCCTACACCGGCAGCCTAGCCAGCATGGAGGCCGTTGACGACCTCACCGTCAAGTTCAACCTCTGCGCCCCAGACCCCGCGTTCCTGTCGAAGATCGCCTTCTCGGCGTTCGCGGCCCAGGACGCCGACTACCTCGCCTCCGCAGGGACCGACGGCACGATCGTCGCCGAGCCCAACGGCACCGGCCCCTACAAGCTCGGTGAATGGCGACGTGGCAGCGAGATCATCCTCGAAGCCAACCCCGACTACTGGGGCGAGCCCGTCATCAGCGACACCGTCGTGATGCGCTGGTCGTCTGAGCCCGGCCAGAAGCTCCTCGAGCTGCAGTCCGGCACCGTCGACGGCATCGACAACCCCAGCGTTGACGACATCGAGACCATCGCCGCCGACCCGAACTACCAGGTTCTCCCGCGCGAAGGCATGAACGTCTTCTACGTGGGCATGAACAACGCGCACGCGCCGTTCGGCAACGTGAAGGTGCGCCAGGCCATCGCCCAGGCGATCGACAAGGACCGCATCCTCAACAACTTCTACGCCGACGGCTCCAACGTCGCCGACTGGTTCACCCCGTGCTCCATCTCCTTCGCCTGTGAGGGCGATCCATGGTGGGACTACGACCCCGCGGCAGCGGCTGCGCTGCTGGCCGAGGGCCTGGCTGAAGAGGGCATGGACGCCATGCCCGAGATCCCGATCTCGCTGCGCGTCGTCGACCGCACCTACCTGCCCTTCCCGGAGCAGGTCGCCGTCGACATCCAGGATCAGCTCGCTGAGAACCTGGGCATCACCGCGGTGATCGACGTCCAGGAGTCGGGCACGTTCCTCGACAACGCCGACGCCGGCGCGCTGAGCGGCCTCCACCTCCTGGGCTGGGGTGCTGACTATCCCGACCCGACCAACTTCCTTGACTTCCACTTCGGCCCCGGTGCCTCCGCCCAGTTCGGCGATGGCCACCAGGACGTGTGGGACGCGCTCGGCGTGGGTGCCACCAACTCCGACGCGGCGGTGCGTGCCGAGGCCTATGCCAACGCCAACAACGCCATCAAGGCCAACATCCCGATGGTGCCGATCGCGGCCGGTGGTTCCGCCACCGCGTGGGCGGCTGACATCGAGGGTGCGCATTCCTCGCCCTTGGGCAACGAGGAGTTCCGCGTCATCAGCCCGGGCGCCGATGGCGTCCTGGTGTGGATGCAGAACGCCGAGCCCATCGGCCTGTACTGCGCCGATGAGACCGACGGCGAGTCGCTGCGCGCTTGCGAGCAGATCCACGAGTCGCTGTACGGCTACGAGATCGCCGGTGCCCAGGCGTATCCGCGCCTCGCCTCCGAGTGCACCTCTAACGAGGAGCTGACCGAGTGGACCTGCAGCCTCCGCGAAGTTCCACAACGGCGCTGACCTTACGGCGTCGGACATCGTGACCTCGTACGCGGTCCAGTGGGACCTCGCGAACCCGCTGCACATCGGCCGCGATGGCAACTTCACGTACTTCCCCGGTCTCTGGGGCGGTTTCCTGAACAACGTCCCCGCCGAGGAGTAGACCTGCACCTCGAGCCATGAGGGTGAGGGGCGCCACCATCGAGGTGGCGCCCCTCTCCTGCTACCTCGCCTCCCCTGCCATCCCGATTCGCACTAGCGGAACGCATTGACCCAGTACATCATCCGGCGACTGTTGCTCAGCATCCCGACCTTGCTCGGCATCATCGCCATCGTCTTCGTCATCGCCCGGCTGCTCCCCGGCGACCCCTGCCTTGCCGCCCTGGGTGAGCGCGCGACCGACGAAGTCTGCGCCCTCTTCAACGAGCGTTTCGGCCTCAACGAGCCGATCTACGTCCAGTTCTTCCTCTACATCGGGCAGCTGCTGCGCGGCGACCTGGGCGACTCTATCCGTTACGGCCGTCCCGTCACCGAGATCCTCATCGAGCGACTGCCCACGACCATGGAGCTGGCCTTCTACGCGCTCCTCTTCGCGTCCATCCTGGGCATCATCCTCGGTCTCGTCGCCGCTCTGCGGCGCAACTCCCGCTCGGACGTGGTCACCATGTTCGTGGCCATCCTCGGCGTGTCCATTCCGATTTTCGTGCTGGCGCTGATCCTGCAGTTCGTCTTCGCGGTGTGGCTGCCCGGCATCACCCAGGACCTCTTCGGCGTCCGCATCGGCTTACCACCATCAGGCCGGCTCTCGCCGGGCTTGCAGTTCGACACGCTCGTAGAGGCGTGGGGTCTGGAAGACCTCGGTGGCCTGCCGCGGGCATTCCTCGACTTCGTCTCGGGTCTCTACACCATCAGCTTCCTGATCACGGGCCAGTTCAAGCAGTGGGCTGACGCAGTGCAGCACCTGATCCTGCCGGTCATCGCGCTGGGCACCATCAGCCTGGCCATCATCGCGCGCATCACGCGCTCCTCCCTGCTGGAGGTCCTGGGCCTCGACTACATCCGCACCGCCCGCGCCAAGGGTGTCTCCGACCGGGCCGTGCTGCGCAAGCACGCGTTCCGCAACGCGATGCTGCCAGTGGTCACCATCATCGGCCTGCAGCTGGGCCTGCTGCTCGCGGGCGCCGTGCTGACCGAGACCGTCTTCAACCTGACCGGCGTGGGCCGCACGATGTACGACTCCATCGTCGGACGTGACTACATCGTGGTCCAGGCCTTCACGCTCATCATCGCCCTGATCTACCTGACCGTGAACCTCATCGTGGACATCTCCTACGCGTTCCTCGACCCGCGGATCCGGCTGAAGTGAGGAACGCACGATGACCGCTGATCTCGGTGGCAACAAGGAGAACGTGGTGGCCGGGCAGAAGAGCGCCCAGACCGCCGGTTCGGCGCGCAGCGCCCGCATCAAGGAGACCGTGCGCAACGTCCTGGCCCAGCGCTCCGCGCGGGTGGGCCTGATCCTGCTGGGCATCCTCGCCTTCACCGCCACCTTCGCGCCACTCATCGCGCCCTACGACCCGCTCGACAACCTCAACGGACCGGGCGAGCCCGGTCGCCGCGCCGAACCCTGTATCCATGCCTTCTACGAGCTGCCCATCCTCGGCGCCTGGGGCTGTCCGGAGACCGAGCCCGAGACGTATCTCGGGACCGACGGCAACAGTCGTGACATCTTCAGTCGCGTCGTCTACGGGGCGCGCATCACGCTGCCCATCGGACCGGCCGTGGTCGGTTTCGCCATCATCCTCGGGGCCTTGTTCGGCGCCATCGCGGGCTTCGCGGGCGGCTGGACCGACATGGGCCTGATGCGCATCATGGACATCGTCCTTTCGTTCCCGGCGTTGATCCTGGCCATCGCCATCGTCACCCTCATCGGCAGCGGCCTGCTGAATGCGCTGACGGCGGTGATCATCGTGTCCATCCCGTTATACGCACGCCTCACGCGCTCGGCCGTACTCTCGACCCGGGAGCGCGACTTCGTCACGGCCTCGCGGGCCTTGGGTGAATCGAGCACGGGCATCCTGCGTCGAAGGATCATCCCCAACTCCATCACGCCGCTCATCGTGGCCGGCTCCCTGGGCATCGCCACGGCGGTCCTCGAAGTCGCCGCGCTGTCCTTCCTCGGCCTCGGCATCGCCGAGCCCGTGCCCGAGTGGGGCGCCATGATCGGCCGGGACTTCAACTCGATCTTCTCGCGGCCGCTGCTCGTGCTGTCGCCCGCCTTCATGCTCACGGTGATGGTGCTCGGCTTCAACCTGCTCGGTGACGGCATCCGTGACGCCCTCGACCCGAGGCTGAACAGGTGAGTGACGCCGTGAAGACCAGCAACGACCAGCAGCGCATCCTCGAGGTCAAGGGGCTGCGGACGTCCTTCTACACCCGCGCCGGCGTCATCCGTGCGGTCACGGGCGTGGACTTCCATGTCAACAAGGGCGAGGTGCTCGGCATCGTGGGTGAGTCCGGCTGCGGCAAGTCGGTGACGTCGCTGACGATCCTGGGTCTGGTGGGTGAACCTGGAAGGGTCGAGGACGGCGAGGTGCTCTTCGGCGGCCAGGACCTGCTCCGGATCTCCAACGACGAGATGCGCAAGATCCGCGGTGACCGTATCGCCATGATCTTCCAGCAGCCGCAGTCATCGCTGAACCCGGTGATGAAGGTGGGGCCCCAGATCGCCGAGGCGCTGATGATCCATCGCGACATGGGCGGGAAGGACGCGCGCGTCCGTAGCCTCGAGTTGATGGACATGGTCGGCATCCCTGACGCCAAGACGCGGTATGAGGCCTACCCGCACGAGATGTCCGGAGGCATGGCCCAGCGCGTGATGATCGCCATCGCGCTCTCCTGCGAGCCGGAGCTACTCATCGCGGACGAGCCCACGACCGCGCTCGACGTCACCATCCAGGCCCAGATCCTGGATCTCATGCGCATGCTCCAGAAGGAGACCGGCACCGCCATCATCCTCATCACCCACGACCTCGGAGTGGTCGCCGAGATGTGCGATCGGGCCGCGGTCATGTACGCCGGCGAGATCGTGGAGCAGACCGACGTGCGCACACTCTTCGCCGAGCCCAAGCATCCCTACACCCGGGGGCTCATCGGGGCGGTACCGGTGCCGGGCGAGATCCTCGACGAGCTGGCCACCATTCCCGGCTCGGTGCCCAACCTCATCGAGCTGCCGGAGGCCTGCCGCTTCAGCCCGCGCTGCGTGGCCAAGGACGAACACGGCTGCGTGCTGGCCGACCGCGTCCATCCGGAGCTGCATCCCGCCGGCCAGGACCATCTCGTCCGCTGCTGGCTCTATCACCGTGAGGACGGCCGTCCCCGTCCCGACTTCGACACCTGGCCGGAGGCCGGCAAATGACCCCCACGACCGTCACCCCCGCCGGCACCACCACCCGGCTCGATGACCCGCTCATCCGCATCGAGGGCCTGAAGAAGGCCTTCCCCATCAAGGCCGGTGTGCTGCAACGGACCGTGGCTGAGGTACGGGCCGTCGATGGCGTCGACCTCGACATCGGCCGCGGCGAGACGCTGGGCCTGGTGGGCGAATCGGGCTGCGGCAAGACCACCATCGGACGGCTGCTGCTGCGACTCATCGACCCCACCGGTGGTCGCATCATCTTCGACGGACAGGACATCACCGAGCTGCAGGGCAAGGACCTGCAGCCGTTCCGACGCAAGATGCAGATCGTCTTCCAGGACCCGTTCGCCTCGCTCGACCCGCGCCAGCTGGTCGGTGACAGCATCGGAGAGGGCCTGCGCATCCACGGCCTCGGCAGCACCTCGGAGCGGCGCAAGAAGGTCGCCGACATGATGGATCTCGTGGGTCTGCAGCCGTACCATGCCGACCGCTACCCGCACGAGTTCAGC
>CAYZDQ010000032.1:0-11338 GCA_964476955.1 uncultured Anaerolineaceae bacterium | reverse complement strand
TCTCCCCGTGGGGTCGGCTTCATCATCCGATCCCGTACAAGGACGTATATCAGCGCCAGCATGCAGGGCCTTGGGGTCTACGTGGCGCAAGGAGACGCGCTTCTGGAGACCGCCAAAGGTCGCTGGGTCGGCGACTTCACCTTCGTCGGCGGCGATGCGCTCCGCGGGATCGCGACCAGCACGCTGCACGGCGAGGGTCCGTACGAGGGACTCACCGCCTACATCGTGCACGACCTCGATACCGAGCCGATGTCGTTCACCGGCGGCATCATCGCCGACGACCTGCCTCTGCCTCCCGAGCCGGGCTGAGGCCTGCGCCCGGCGGCAACAGCGCACGTCGCAGGACTGGGTCTCCGGCTGCGTCCGTCGGGACCTTCGACTCTTGTCCTGGTGTCCCGCCTATCGCTGAATCCAGGGCAGCGGGAGGCTTTGACGCGCGGTCCGCAGACGATGGCCGCCTGGGCCGCGTCGAGCCACTGGCGAACCCGGCCCGCGCATGACGAAGGGGGAGCGGTCATGCGTACGCTCCGCATCGGCTCTCCGGTGCCCCCGGCTGTACCGGAGGTCCCGTGACACGAAGGATGCGAGCCATGCTCGCGATCGTGGCGACGCTGGCGGTGTTGCTGGGTGCTGGGTATCTCGGCGCAGCGGCGCTGGTGTACGACGAGGTGTCGCGTGTGCCCGCGGACTGCGATGGGAACTACGTGGGGTACTCGCCTGCCGACTGGTCGCCGCCTGCCTGGGCCACCGAGTTCGACCCGGAGCCATACTTCACGACCGAGTTCGAGACCGTGCGCGTGCCCAGTCGCGACGTTGGTATCGAGCTGCACGGCTGGTGGCTGTCCACAGCTCGGCCGGGAGCACCCGCGATCATCGTCGTCCACGGCCGAGGTGGGTGTGTCCGTCATCCCGAGGTGCTGGCGCCGGCTGGCATGCTCCATCGCCTCGGCTATGACGTGTTGCTCATCGATCTGCGTGACCACGGTGCCTCCACGATCGAGGACGGTCGCTATGCCGGTGGCACCGAGGAGTACCGCGACGTCATCGGTGCCGTCGACTGGGTCTTGGGCCGAGACACTCCGCCCACTGCTGTCGGCGTCCTGGGGACTTCGCTGGGCGGGGCCACCGCGGTCATCGCAGGCGGGGCGGACGAGCGGGTCGTGGCCGTGTGGGAGGACAGCAGCTACTCGGTCATGGAGCAGCGCATCGCCGAGGATCTCGAGCAACGTGGCTTCCCGCCGATCCTCGCACCCGCCGCCACGTTCGTGGCCAGGCTGATCTCGGGCGACGACCTGAGCACTCACACGGTGCTGGGCGAGACGAGGAAGCTCAAGGGGCGGCGCCTCTTCATCACCCACGGGGAGCTGGACGCTGCCACCTATGTCTCGCACGCGTACGACCTGCTGGAGGCGGCCGAGACCGCAGGCGTGGTGGTCGACTCCTGGATCGTGCCCGAGGCCGGCCACGTGGCCGGCATGTTCATGCACCCCGACGAGTACGAGCGGCGCCTGGGCGAGTTCTTCGACGAAGCGCTCGGCTGAACCAAGCCGCAACGTGGCAGGATGGGCCGGTGACACAGTCGCACCCGGTCTTCGTCGAGTCCTACCGCGGCACCTACGAGCAGGCGCACACCGCCTTCCGTGAGGCTGCGGCGCGCCATGGCGCAGCCGGGTACCAGCCGACGTTGTAGAACTGGGTCTCCCGGGGACCGCGCTGGGGCTGCTTCAGCTGCGCCTTGATCGTGATCCTGCTCATCAGCATCGAACGGCATCCTGCTGCTGCCGTTCGTGTTCCTCGGTCGCAACAAGGGCGTGTTGACCGTGACCGACACGTACGTCGGAGCGGCACCCGGTCGCTGACCCCGGGCTGGCCGCCGACCTGGACTCGACCGCAATCCCGGGACGACCATCTGCCCGGCTATCCTGACGGCCATGGATCCGATCCCCCAGGGCCTCCGCGAGCGCAAGAAGCGGCAGACGCGCATGGACCTCGCCCGCGCGGCCATCCGGCTGTTCGACGAGCGCGGCTACGCCGGGACCACCGTGGAGGACATCGCCGACGCCGCCAACGTGTCTCGACGTACGTTCTTTCGCTACTTCAAGTCCAAGGACGAGGTCTTCATCGTGGACCCGGAGGGTAAGCTCGCCGCGCTCCACATCGCCCTCGCGGAAGGTCCGCCCGACGAGCCCACGATCGATGCCTTGCGGCGCGGGATTGTTGCCCTGACCGAGGCCTACTGGGACCCGGAGCTCTCGCGTGCGGTGGTCGCACTGCTGGCCCGCGAGCCGGAGATGATGGCAGCGGCGATGGCCTACCAGGTCAGGTTCGCCGACGTGGTCTCGCGCGAGCTGGCCCTCGACATGGGCGTGGACGAGCGCCTCGACCCCCGACCGCGGATCCTGGCCCACGCCGCGATCTCGATGATGCGAGCCGCCGTCGCTGATTGGGTGCTCGACACGGATGTGGTTGGGGACACGCCAGTAGAGCGGTCACTCCGCTCGTTCGAGCTCGGCCGGCCGGCGCTCGAGGCCATCATGGCCATGCCCGTGGAGGCACAGCGCCAGACCGCCTGACCTCGGACTCTCGTGCCATGGCACGATGCCTCCATGAGCACAGAGAACCTGACCCGTACCGCGTGGGACCTGCGCGTCCCTTCACCCGACCAGCTCCGCGACTTCATGGAGCCCCTCAGCCTCGCCTTCGCCGAGGAGAACACCGGACCGCAGGCCGATGACTGGTTGAAGCTGGTAGAGCCCGACCGCTGGCTGGGCGCCTTCGAGAGCCCGGAGAGCGAGCTCTCGGCCGGCAGCGCGGGCGCCTTGTCGGTGCAGCTCACGGTGCCGGGCGGAGAGGTATCCGCGGCGGCGGTCACCGGCATCGGCGTGCGGCCTGACCACCGAAGGCGCGGCATCCTGCGCGCACTCATGCGCCGCCAGCTCGACGACGTCCGAGCGCAGGGCGAACCCGTGGCGGTGCTGTGGGCTTCGGAGGGTGCGATCTATCAGCGCTTCGGCTACGGCTTCGCCGCCGGCGACGGCTCCTTCGAGGTGGCCGTCGATCGCACTGGCTTCGCTCGGACGTTCGAGCCTGAGGGACGGGTCCGGCTCGTGAGCGAGGAAGAGTCGGCGTCGCTCATCCCGGCCACCTACGACGCCATGCGGGCCGAGACACCGGGCGCCATCAGTCGCACTGCGGATTGGTGGCGTCAGGTGCTGGCCGATCCCGAGTACAGCCGCCACGGCGCGAGCCCGAAGTTCCGGGCTGTGTACGAGGCCGACGGTCGGCCGGAGGGATACGCGCTCTACCGCGTCAAGACCGACTGGAACCACCTTGGGCCGCAGAACGTGCTCCACGCCAACGAGGTGGTGACGACCACGCCTCGAGCCTTGCGCGAGCTCTGGCGGTTCCTCTTCGACGTGGACCTCGTCCGCTCCATCCGCGCCCAGCGTGTGTCGGTGCCGAACCCGCTGCAACATCTGCTGGCGGAGCCGCGTGCACTCGGGCTCATCGCCAACGACGGGCTGTGGGTGCGTCTGGTAGACCTGCCGCAGGCGCTCGCTGCCCGGCGCTACGCTGCGGCTGACGAGCTCGTGCTGGAGGTCAGCGACGACTTCTGTGAGTGGAACGACGGGCGCTGGCGGTTGCGTACGAGTGGCGAAGCTGGCGAGGCGGTGGCGGAGGTCGAACGGACAGACGCGCCGCCGGACCTGGTCATGGACACTGCCGATCTTGCGGCCATCTACTTCGGCGGGACGGCGGCGACGCTGTTGGTTGCGGCCGGACGCATCGAGGAGCGCACCCCCACGGCCGTTCGGCGCCTGGGGGCGTTGTTCGCAGCCGAGCGTGTTCCCTGGTGCGTGTCGATGTTCTAGTCGCGCTCCCGGCGGTGCGGCCGGTGTGCCCGGACAACAGCATCGATGTGCGTTCTGTCACCAGGTCGGTGACAGTGGTGAATCGCGCCGGCGGAGGGAGCGGCCGGAGGGCGATCTGGGGCGCTGTGCTATCCTCCGCCAGTCCTTTCAGTCTTGCCGTGGGGCGACCACGCCCGGCACACGAGTGAGGCAAACCCGTTGGGAGGAGTGAACGCCTATGCGTCGCTATGAACTGATGCTGGTCCTGCGGCCGGACACCGCCGATGACCGCGTCCAGCAGATCCTCGATCGCACCACCCGTGGCATCGCCGCGAGCGATGGTCAGATCGTCAAGGTCAGCCCCTGGGGCCGCCGCCGCCTGGCCTACCCCATCTCCGGATACCGCGAGGGCTCGTACTTCATCGTCGTCTTCGACGCGCCGTCCGAGGCCATCGACGAGCTTGAGCGTGGCCTGAACATCACCGAAGAGGTGATGCGCCACCTCGTGACCCGCATCGAGCGCCCGGCCCGTCGTGCCGACAAGAAGGACGAGGAGGCCGAGGCCGAGGCCGAGGAGGCTGCCAAGCCGACCGAGGAGGCCGAGACGCTGCCACCGCCGGACGAAGATGAGCCCGAGCCTGAGGGTGAGGTCATCGACGAGTCCGAGAGCGAGGCCGCGCCCAAGGCCATCTAGCCGCCGGACCTTCGAGGAGGATCAGCATGTCGCTGAACAAGTGCATGATCATCGGCAACCTCGGTCGTGATCCCGAGATGCGCTACACGCCCAGCGGTCAGGCCGTCACGCAGTTCAGCGTGGCCACCAACCGCAACTACCGCGACCCGCAGGGCGAGTGGCAGAGCGAGACCGAGTGGTTCCGCGTCGTCGTCTGGGGTGACCAGGGCGAGCGTGTCGCCGAGTACCTGCGCAAGGGTCACAAGGTCTACGTGGAGGGTCGTCTGCAGACCCGCCAGTGGGAAGACCAGAGTGGCAACAAGCGCTACACCACCGAGCTGATCGCCAACCGCGTGCAGTCGCTGGAGCGGCGTGACCGCGAAGGCGAGCCGCCCTTCCCGGGCGATGCCCCCGCCGGCTCGAGCTCCGGTTCCTCGGGCTCTTCCGGTTCCTCGAGCTCCGGTTCCTCGAGCTCCGGCTCATCAGGCTCTTCGGGCTCCGGTTCCACCGGCCCGACCAGCTCGGCCGAGGACTACGACGACCTTCCGTTCTAGCCGCAGCACCGGCTAGCTGACACCGACAACGACCCAGAAAGGGAACCCCGCCCATGCCACCCCGCAAGCGCCGCGACGACTACTACCGCGATCGTCGACGCCGAAAGGTCTGCGCCTTCTGCGCGGACAAGTCGCGCACCATCGACTACAAGGAGGTCAACCGCCTCCGCCGCTACATCAGCGAGCGCGCCAAGATCGAGCCGCGTCGCAAGACCGGCACCTGCGCCCAGCACCAGCGTGCGCTGGCCGTGGCGCTCAAGCGCGCCCGCCACGTGGCCCTGCTGCCCTACGCGCCGCAGCACATGCGCCCGTAGGCATACGCGCCGCTCGGCCGCGTGCCGAGCTCGCCGCTTCGAGGACCCGGTCGTCACGGCCGGGCCCTCTGCCATCCGGGCCGAGAAGGCGCCTGGGCACACCATTCGTCTCACGGATGACCCGACTGAGTTGGGCCTCTGTGTTGCAGAGCTGCCCAGGCGGCACATGAGCCGAGGCTACCCACGGGACGGGTGAAGGGGGCGCACCTGGCAGCCGCCCTCTGCCAATCGACCCCGGGGGAGGGTGCGGCAGAGCCTGCAGTGGCGTACGACTCGTGTCGTGGGTCGAATGTCGGAGCAGGCCGGCTTCGTGTGTCCGTTCACCCGTGAGGCGGGTAGAGCACGCTGATCAGGAGGAGCTTCGTGGAAAGCCCTGAGAGCCAGGGTCGACGCGAACAGCGCTCCGCGTATACTCCCGAGCATGTTGACCCAGAAGCCCTCCCAGACACCAGCAGAAGCCACGTCCGACCCGCACGGTTCGCGCCCCGGCGCGCGCCCGCAGGACGACACGGTATGTTGGTTCGAGGACCGGTGGACGCCGCTGGCCGAGGCCAAGGTCAGCATCATGACCCACTCGTTCCTCTACGGGACCGCGGTCTTCGAGGGCATCCGGGCCTACTGGAACGCGGAGGAGGAGCAGCTCTACCTGCTCAAGGCACGAGAGCACTTCGAGCGCATCGTGGACTCCTCGAAGATCCTGATGATGGATCCGCACTACAGCGTCGACGAGATGATCGAGCTGACGCTGGAGCTGCTGCGCCAGAACGGCTATCGCGAGGACTGCTACGTCCGCGCCACGGTGTACAAGTCGGACGAGGCCATCGGCGTCAAGCTGCACGGCATCGGGTCGAAGCTGAACCTGCTCTCGATCCCCTTCGGCGACTACATCTCCGTGGATGAGCCCATCAGTTGCGGCACCGTCTCGTGGCGGCGCACCGGCGATCTCAACATCCCCTCACGCGGGAAGATCACCGGCTCGTACGTGAACCCGGCCTTCTCCAAGACGGAGGCTGCGCTCAACGGCCACGAGGAAGCGATCGTGCTCACACAGGCCGGCCAGGTCTCCGAGGGCAGCGCCGAGAATCTGTTCATGATGCGCAAGGGCCAGCTGGTGACGCCGGGTGTCGACAACGACATCCTCGAAGGCATCACCCGCGCCGGCATCATCGAGCTTGCCCAGCGTGAGCTCGGCCTCGAGTGCCAGTCCCGGCCCATCGACCGCAGCGAGCTCTATGTGGCTGACGAGGTCTTCCTCTGCGGCACCGGCGGCCAGGTCTCGGCCGTGGCCTCGATCGATCATCGGCCAATCGGTGCTGGCGGCATCGGCCCGGTCACGCGCAAGATCATGGATGCCTACTTCGACGCGGTCCGGGGCAGGAACAAGGCCTACGGCGACTGGGTCGTCCCGGTCTACTAGCGCGAGACTCAGCGCGGCCCGTGATGCTGCCTGCTGTCCGGACTGGCTGGTCGCACCACAAGTAGCCGTTGAGCCCTGGGGCGGCTCATCTCGACGCACCTCACGGGGAATCCGCCGATTTGAGCCCTGAGGCGGCTCGCGCTGACACTCTGAGCCACGTCATGGCTCAAACCTGCGAGTCTGGCGTGGAACTGGTCGAGTTCAGCCTTGGGGCGGCTCACGCGACAGCCGCAACCCACCGCAAGGGCGCTGGAGCTACGGCTTCAGCGCCTTTGTCTTGTCTCCCACGATTACCACGAAATCAGCCGTGGTGGCCTCGTCATCGACGAACTCCACCGCGCGCTTCTTGTCATTCAGCGTGCGCTTGAGGCGGGTGAACGTCTCAGGCATGGCCTCCTCGGCGCCGTTGTAGGCGCGGATGACCGTGCCGGTGTACCTGGTGTTGTCGGCCTTGCCGTCGTTGACCGGGGGCACGATCGCGTCCATGCCCTTGGAGGCAAGGTTGGAGGCGATGTCGATGGCCTTGGTGTTGCGCCCGCCGTAGCCGTTGAGCACGTAGACCTCCGCGCCTTCGTCTCGGATCTTGTTGATCTGTCGCTGCTTGGCCTTGCTCGTGGAGAAGGCGCTCTTGACGTCGGCCTTGATGGCCGCCGGCTTGGCCTTGAGCATCCACAGCCCGCTGGGGCCGCAGGGGTAGCAGACCTCGGTGTACTTGCTGCTGCCGAGCACGAGGTTCTCGCGGTTGTCGAGGTCGAGCTTGTCCGCCAGCGTCAGCATCTTGGGCACGAGCTTGGGCGGGATATTGGTCTTGACCTCCTTCTGCAGCTGCTTGATGAGGTCGGTCACCACGCCCGGCTCCAGGATCGCGTCGATGTCCGTCTGATCACGCACGGAGGTGATGATCCGCTGCTGCCGAGCCGAGCGGTCGAAGTCCGATGAGCCGTGTCGGGAGCGTGCATAGGCGAGGGCGTCCTGGCCGTTCAGCTTGCGCATGCCCGGCGGCACGTAGAGCTTGAGCTTGCCGCGCCCGTCGCCGGTGGCATAGCCGTAGTCCATCACCGGCAACTGCACGTCCACGACGACACCGCCGAGCGTGTTCACGACCTGGCGGAAGCTGTTGAGGTCGACCGAGACGTAGTACTTGATGTCCAGTCCGTAGAGCTCGCCCAGCGCGCCCATGAGCGCCTTGTAGCCACGGTTCTTGTCGTTGCCCGGGAAGAGCGAGGGCTGCGAGCGAGCCCATGAGTAGAGCGTGTTGATCTTCGTGTTCCACTTGCCGCCGTAGTAGTTGTACGCGCCCCACTCCCGCGGAAGCGGGATGTTGGAGGTATCGCGCGGCAGCGAGATGAAGGCCAGGCGACCGGTGGCCGGGTCGATGCTGACCGTGATCATGGTGTCGGTCAGGAGGCTCTTGTTGTTGACGCCCTGGCGGCCTCCGTCCTGCCCGATGAGCAGGATGTTGAGCCTGTCCTTGCCGTCCCACTCGGGCTTGGGCGTAGGCGTCGGGCCGGCCTCCGTCGGCTCGGGCGTCGGTTCGATCGTCGCCGGTGCCGCGGTCGGAGCAGGGGTGTCGTCAGCTTCGGGGTCTGTCGAGGCGTCAGCGTCGGGCGTGGCTTGCTGAACCTGCTCCTCGGTCAACGCGACGAACTCCGCTCCGCCGAGCTCGATGAGCTCCTCTGGTGTCAGGACCTCGCTGTCGTCGCCGGCGTTCTCCTCGATCGCCGCGTAGACGTCGGTGGCGAAGAGGATCGGCTGGGCGAGGGCCACGTGACTGCCCACGAGCACCACGATGAGCGCTATGAGTCCGGCCATCGAAAGCATGCGTGTGCCGGAGCTGCCGACCGAGGCGTCGACCGCGAGCCGATAGGCATCGAGCACCGCGACCAGTCGGTAGATGACGTCGAAGACGAGGAAGAGCAGGATGAAGTTGAGGACGTCCGGATCGGCCACCAACTCGATGAGCTCGTCACGGCTGCCGGTGACGGCCCGACCGATCATGGCCGCCAGTCCGATGATGGGCAGGGCCGCCCACAGGATCGCCCGCAACCAGCGGCCAAGGTAGGCATGACCGAGGCCGGGGAAGATGAAGGAGAGGAATGCCGCGGCGAAGGCGCTCCGCCCAGGATGCACGGCTACGTCTGCTGGGGCCACGAGCGGCATCGTAGCGGCTCTCCTCGAAGCCTGCCCATCGCGCGCTTTGGCGGTGCGTCCGCGCACCACCCAGTGAAGACGAGCGCTCGGCTAGACTTGGCCGACCGATGACACGAAGCCCATTCCCGGCTGTCGCAGCGCAGCCTGACCTCGCTGCCCAGGAACACCGCACGCTCGACTTCTGGCGAGAGCGGTCCATCTTCGCCAAGCTTCGCGCCCAGAACGCTGGGCACGAGCATTGGTCATTCGTCGATGGCCCCATCACGGCCAACAACCCCATGGGCGTGCACCACGCCTGGGGCCGCTCCTACAAGGACGCCTTCAACCGTTACCAGGCCATGCTCGGCAAGGAGCTGCGTTGGCAGCAGGGCTTCGACTGCCAGGGCCTGTGGGTCGAGGTCAACGTCGAGCGCGAGCTGGGGTTCACCAGCAAGAAGGACATCGAAGCCTTCGGCATCGCCGAGTTCGTGCGCCTGTGCAAGCAGCGCGTGCTTACCTACGCCGCGGTGCAGACCGAGCAGTCGGAGCGCCTGGGCTACTGGATGGACTGGAACGATCCCGAGGAGCTGCGCCGGCTGCGCGACCTGCTCGAGGATGATCCGAGCCAGGTCATCACCGTGGAAGGACCGGACGGTCCCGTCACCGACACCGTCGAGATGATCGTCGGCCGCCTGGGCCTGCCGGAGCTGGGCGGCTCGTACTTCACCTTCAGCAACGAGAACAACGACCTCATCTGGGCCTTCCTGGCCGAGTGCGACCGGCGCGGCTGGCTCTACCGCGGCATCGACTCCATGCCCTGGTGCACACGCTGCGGCACGGGCATGAGCCAGATGGAGATGAACGAGGGCTACGCCGACCGCGAGGACCCCGGACTGACCGTCCGCTTCAAGCTGGTCGAACGCCCCGGAGAATCCATGCTGGTGTGGACTACCACGCCCTGGACGATGACCGCCAACGTGGCCGCCGCCGTCCATCCGGATCTCGACTACGTGCTCATCGACCAGGGTGGCGACGAGCGTTTCTGGGTCGGCAAGGTCGCGCTCAAGACCGCTGTGCAGGGCGACTTCAAGGTGCTCGACACGCAGAAAGGTTCGTTCCTGCTGGGCCTGCACTACACCTTCGCCTTCGACGGCCTGCCCATCGTGGCGCAGACCTTCGCCGAGGGTGTGGATGAGAACGGCTCGTCACCCTACGTGCATCGCGTCATCGAGTGGACCGAGGTCGGCGAGGACGAAGGCACGAGCATCGTGCACATCGCGCCGGGCGGTGGCTCGGACGACTTCAAGCTGGGCAAGACGCTGGACCTGCCGGTCATCGCCCCGCTCGACGAGGCGGGCAAGTATCTCTCGGGCTTCGGCAAGTTCGAGGGCATGGACGCCGCGGGCATAGCGGCCGAGATCATCGAGGAACTCGAGGCCACCGACTTCTTCTACCACCTCGAGCCATACACCCACCGCTACCCGCACTGCTGGCGCTGTGGCACGGCGCTGCTCTTCCGCGTCGTGGACGAGTGGTACATCTCCATGGGCGAGGTCTACGACGAGCCACGAGAGAAGCTGACCAAGGCGCAGGTCGACGCCAGCCTGCGCTACCAGATCATGGAGATCGTCGACCAGATCGACTGGTATCCGAGCTTCGGCTACGGCCGCGAGATCGACTGGCTCTTCACCATGGGCGACTGGATGATCTCCAAGAAGCGCTACTGGGGCCTGGCCCTGCCCATCTGGGAGTGCACCGACCTCGAGTGCGATGGCTACGAGGTCATCGGCGGACGCGAGGAGCTGGGCGACAAGGCCAGCGCGGGCTTCGAGGCGCTCGATGGCCGCTCACCCCACCGCCCGTGGGTGGACGAGGTCGTCGTGCCCTGCCGGAAGTGTGGCGCCGACTCTCACCGTATCAAGGACGTGGGCAACCCCTGGCTCGATGCCGGCATCGTGCCCTTCAGCACGCTCCACTACCGCACCGACCGCGACTACTGGGAGAAGTGGTTCCCGGCCGACTTCGTCAGCGAGTCGTTCCCCGGGCAGTTCCGCAACTGGTTCTACTCGATGCTCGCGATGGGTACGGTGCTGCGCCGTGAACGGCCCTTCAAGTCGCTCTTCGGCTACGCCACGCTCTACGGCGAGGATGGTCGCCCCATGCACAAGTCATGGGGCAATGCCATCGAGTTCAATGAGGCCGCCGAGCGCATGGGCGTGGACGTCATGCGCTGGATGTACGCGACCGCCCGCCCGGAGGACAACATCCTCTTCGGCTACCACACCGCCGACGAGGCCCGACGCGAGCTGCTCGTGCTCTGGAACGTGCTGGCTTTCTTCACCACGTATGCCCGACTGGGCGATTGGACGCCCGACCGCGCGGTCATCAGCGAGCAGGGC
>CAYZDQ010000031.1:0-11536 GCA_964476955.1 uncultured Anaerolineaceae bacterium | reverse complement strand
GAAGGCTGGCGCTCCACCAACTGAGCTACTCCCGCTCGGAGGAACCCGCCTCGCGTCGCCGGTAGGTGCGATCGCGGTGGCAGTTCGCGCACACGATATCGCACTTGGCCACCTCGGCCATGATCCGCGCGGTACCGGCCCTGCCGATCATCCGGCTGATCGTGTATCGCTTGGTTTCGGGATCGCGGTGGTCGAAGTCCTTCACACAGGCCTCGAAGCGTCGGCCGCAGTCCTGACAGGGCCGCTGTTTGATCTCCGCAAGCATCCGTGCCTGACCACGCCAGTACCGGCCCCCGCCATCGAGTTCGGGTGATGGATTAGCGATTCGCTCAAGGTCGCTACCTGCCGGTCGCGAAGTTCGCAGCCGGTGGCAATTCGCGCATACGACATCGCATTTGGCCACCTCAGCGTCCAGGCGCTCGCGAGAGGCAAGCATCGCCCCGCCTGCGGTCAGACGGAACGACTTGCGGGTCGGATTCCTGTGGTCGAAGTCCATCTGGTGTGGCAGAAACCGCCCACCGCAGTCGAGGCACGCGCGTAGGCGAAGCGCTCGAAGGTACTCGATCGTCGTCGCCTGCCTGTGCTGAACTCGCTGCAGCTCGCGGGTCCGATTGCCGCGGTAGTAGGCCTTGTTCGCTGCCCGTTGGTCGCGCTCTCGCACGTAGGTATTCTAGAACATTCGTTCGCTATCGTTCACTACTGCTAGCCCGCTCTAGACGTGCGGAACGCCTTCCTCGTGTCGCGTGGAGTGGTGCCGCTCAACCGAGCGCACAGGCGGCTTGCTCCGCGGCTTTGCGGGCATTCTCGGCTGCCTGTGCCTTGCGGCTGGCCGAGACCACGGCAGCCAGAGGCCGGTATACCGGCGAGGCGGAGCTCGCCCCCGTGGCCACGAAGAGCAGCATCATCATTCCGGCCGCCGGGCGTGCGACCGCGCAGCCGAACTGCCGCAGCCGCTGCATCGGAGTCAGGGACCGACTCAGCTGGCCCGCGTACTCGGAGGTCTCGGCGTGCATGCCGGTCTCGTGCTCGTCGCGAACCAGCCCGTTGGCGGGGTCGACCAGCCACCATGCCGTGGCGCTTCGGTCACCGAAGTCGGCAGGACGCTCGGGCGTGAGCACCGAGAACCCCTCTGCCAGCCGTGCCTCGATCCGGGCCAGGGCCTGTGGCGAGGCGGTCAGTGCTTCGGTGGCGTCGCCGGGCACGAGCCACGTCAGGGCTGTGCCGTCGTCCCAGACCTGATCGAAGATGGCCTGGTTGTCGGCAGGTCCGGTGCCTGTATCACCGGCCAGCTCCGTCAAGACGCGCTCAGCCCGCAGCGCCGCCTGGGCCTCGATGGCCGCAGCTCGGTCGTCCGCAGGTGCGGTGGACGGCAGATGCAGGGCATCGAAGGTGAGCGAGGTCCCGCCCTCCTCGTCACCCGGTGCCAACCGTGCGAGCATCACGCCTGGACCCGATAGATGTCCGCCGAGGTCGCGATGGATCGCGGGATATGTGCGTAGCAGGCCGTCGAGCTGGGCCGAGTAGCTGTCGATGCTGGTGGGATCGACGGCCTCGACCAGGGCGGCCTCGGGCGCCGCGATCTCGCCCAGCAACAGACCGATCTGCCAGAGGGATGCGGCGAAGTCGTACTCGCCGTCGGAAGCCGCCAATGACTCGAGCGACGCGTGGTCCGCACCGCCGGCCACTCGCGCAGCGAGACCGATGCGGTCGAGCAGCTCTGCGCGCAGGCTGGTCACCTCGCCGGCAGGGGAGAGCAGCTCGATGTCGAGCCACAGGCCGGTGAGCTCGGCCGCGGGAGCTGCGTCGGTCACGTCCTCGCCGAAGAGCCCTCCGCCAAGCTCGCCGAACAGGTCGCCGGCTGGCGGCTCCGTGGCTTCGGGTTCCCCATCTGCGAAGAAGCCGCCGAGGCCCGCGTCCTCCTCCTCGTCGCCACCCGGCAGCGTCTCGAAGAGTCCGAGCGCGCCCCCGGTGGCGTCGCCGAGCCCACCGACGAGATCGGCTGGCACGCGTGGCAGGTCGAACGCCGTGCCCTCGATGGAGCGGCCATCCACGCGCAACAAGGGCGTGTAGGGGGCGACGTCGGTCGGTGAGTCCGAATCGGGAACGAGTCCCGTGGGCTCGCCGAAGACGAGCGCCATCCGAGCGGCGGCCAGCTCGGCGGTGGTGAACTCGGCAGCCAGTGGCTCCGACCGCTCGAGCGCTCCACCGACCTGCTGTTCGGCCTCGAGCGAGATACGCACGTGGTGACCGAGAGACGCCGGGAGCGAGTCGTAGGTGACCTCCGCGGAGCAGCGAGCGGCGCCCTCCGGTGTCGTCGTGTCGAGGTCGACCCAGTCGCCGTCCACGGCCGCCTGCAGCCAGACGTTGGTGCTAGCCGCAGGCGCTACGGCCGCAGTTGGCTCGTAGCCGGCACGGTAGAGCTCATCGGCGAGCCGGTCTGCCAGGCGTTCGGTCTCGGTCCTGGCCTGGGCCCGGATCGCTACGACCTCGTCGATGGCGGCTCGCAGGACCTCGTCGTCGATGGCGGCCTTCAGCTCGTCAAGATGGTCGAAGACCGATCCGCGCGCGGCGACATCTCTCCTGGCCTCTTCATCCAGCGTGACCGCCAGCTCCGCATCAGGCGCGCACGAGGCGAAGCGCGTTTCGGCCACAGGGTCGGCTGTGGCGATCAGTCGCTGCAACAGCAACGCCTGATCGGCGCCGTTGCCAGATCCGGTCAGGTAGGTGCCGACGGCTCCCTTGAGCACGCCGTCGTAGGTCTCGAGGCTCGTGCGGGCTCCGACGTACTCACGTAGCCCCGCGACCGTGCCGATGGCGGTCGCGTCGGCATCGAGCGTCGCCTCGAGCCGTTGATGTAGGGGGGTGATGGCGGGAACGGTCGCATCCTGGGCGACCGCGGCCGGCAGCTGGGCGCCGATGAGGCTTATGCCCAGGACCGTCGACAGGGGGATCGTCGAACGTCGCATCCGCGGACCCTAGCGCTACAGGGCGCACGGTTCAATCGTCGAGCCGGATCCTGAGCGGTGCGCGGAACGCACTCTGGCCACCGGCGTCGAGCGGATGCGCCGTGACCACCTGGCGGATCTCGGTCCAGTCCGCAAGGACCCGCAGGGACGCCGCGGCCGACTCCAGCCCTGACGCCGAGACGTGGGCGAAGAGGTGCACCAGCAACCTCGGACCGTCGATGTCCCAGGTGCCCACGATCCGCCCGTCGAGCGTGATGGTGTTGGTGACGTTGCCGCTCTTGTCCACGACGAACGGGCGCTGTGCGTCGTCCAGCAGGCGCGACCGCTCGCGGCGGGCCATCAGCCACGCGTCCCACGCGGGCAGGAAGCGGATCGATCCAGCTGGCGCGGGCATCGACGCGAGCTCCTCGACGACCGCATCGGTCGCCCAACCCTCGCCCGAGAGCCCGCCGACCTCGACCGGATGCGCGTCCACCGCCAGGAGCGCGGCCCTGGCCTGCTTCTTCGTTACACCAGCCCACCAGGCCAGGTCATCGACCGTGCCTGGACCGTTGGCACGCATCCAGATCGGGGCCATCACCGAGAGCGCCTCCGCCACCTCGAGCACCGGCCCCGCCAGGGGAGCCCAGTCGTCCATGCGGGCATAGCGGTAGGCGTGCGCCCGCTCGCCACCGATCGGCTCCGCGGCCACGATGCGCCCTTCGTGCGCCATACCGCGCAGGACGAGCGTCATCAGCGGGCCGCCCGGGTCGGCGCCGCCGAGGCGATCACGGATCTCGCGTGCTGCCAGCGAGCCGTCGGCCAGTGCGTGCTCCACCAGGCCCGCCAGCCGATCCTGCTCCACCTCGGTCATCCCGGCGCCGGCCAGGGTGCGCCTGACCGTGCGCGGGCGACTCAGTCCGAGGAACGCGGGCACCAGCCGGCGAGGCGCGAGGAAGGCAGAGCCGCGCATACCCGGCACCCGCACGATCGAGCGGGTCTCCAGCCGCTCCCGCTCGAGATCGGCGGGCGCATAGCCATCGACCCGGGCGGCCAGCCCCAGATGCGAGGTCGGCGCCGTGCCATAGACCCCGGCCGCGGCCACGATGGCCTCCTCGATGGAGCCCGCCGGCTCCACCAGCGTGTGTGCCCGCAGCGAGCGAAGCACGACCTGTCCGACCTCGAGCGTGGCCACGGTCAGTCCTCGTGCGGCTCGGCGATGACCAGCGGGTGCGACAGCTGCGGGTGCGGGAAGACGAGCATGGGGATGTCGAACACCGCCTCCAACAGGTCCGCCCGCAACACTTCCGCGGGCGTCCCGCTCTCGACCACGCGCGCGTCGTGCATGAGCACCACCCGATCGGCGTAGGCGGCGGCGAGGTTGAGGTCGTGCAGCACCGCCAACACTCCCCGGCCGTTGTCGGCGGTTCGGCGGATGAGCCGCATGGCCGTGTGCTGGTGGGCCGGGTCCAGGCTGGAGGTGGGCTCGTCGAGGAGCAGGAAGCGCGGGGCGCTCGCATCGACGCCGCCGGCGTCGCTCACCTGCGCGATGGCCCGGGCCAGGCTGACCCGCTGGCGCTCGCCGGTCGAGAGCGTGGCGTAGACGCGATCGGCCAGATCGATGCAGTCGACCGCCTCAAGGAGCTCCTCGATGACCGCCTGGTCGGCCTCGTCGGGATCGCCACCGTGCAGCGGCATCCGGCCGAGCATGGCTACCTCCTGGGCGGTGAAGGCGAAAGCCACCGCCCGGTCGGTGCTCATCACGGCTCGCCGCCGGGCCAGCTCGACTCTGGGCCACTCGCTCAGCACCCGCTCCTCGAGCGTGATCGACCCCGCCTCGGGCGCGCGGTCACCCGCGAGCGTACCCAGCAACGTGGACTTGCCCGCACCATTCGGCCCGGCCACGGCCACCACCTCGCCGGGCTTGACCTCTACGGATACGTCATCGAGGAGCGTGGCGTCGCCGATGCGGACGCGGATTCCCGTCGCCTGGTAGCTCATCGCGCCAGCAACCCCCGGTCACGCAGCAACAGCCACAGGAAGAAGGGCGCGCCGAGGATGGTCGTGATGACGCCGATCGAAAGCTCGATCGGGCTGAACAGGCTGCGCGCGAGGACATCCGCGATCACCAGCAGGGTGCCGCCCAGCAGGGCAGCGCCGATGACCACCCCTCGATGCGACTGTCCCAGCCAGCCACGGACCAGGCTGGGCACCATCAGGGCCACGAAGGCGATGACCCCGGCCGTGGCCACTGCGACCGCGGTGAGCAGCGCGAAGAGCAGGCTGATCGTGCGAGTCAGCCAGGGCACATCCACGCCCAGGTGGCTGGCTTCCGTCTCGCCCAGGGCCAGTGCGTCGAGCCGGGGACCCAGCCGCGCCAGGATCGCCACCGCGGGCACGACCACGAGCGCAGCCACCACCACATCACGACCGACGATGCCGGCGAACGAGCCCAGCGTCCAGAACTGGACGGTGCCCAGCTCAGGGGTGCGTCCGGCGGCCACGATCAGTGCCGTGGCCGCCCCGAAGAAGGCCGTCAGGGCGATGCCCGCGAGCAGCATCGTGGCGACCACCACCCGACCCGACGAGGCCGCCACGCGATAGACGATCGCAGCCGCGACGAGCGCGGCGATGAAGGCCGCGACCACCACGAGCATGGTCCCGCCATAGCTGGCCACGATCCCCAGCGAGACGGCCGCGGCGGTGCCGAGCGCGGCTCCGAGGGCGGCGCCGCCACCGATGCCCACCAGCGCGGGATCCGCGAGGGGTGTGCGGTAGAGCCCCTGCATGGCCACGCCGGACGCAGCCCAGGCCGCGCCGACGAGCGCCGTCGCCAGCACGCGCGGGAGGCGGATGGCGGTGAGCACCGTCTCCTGGCGGTCGCTGTAGGCGATGCCCGCGTCGAGGCCGGACTGGCCGAAGAGGATGGCCACCACCTCCGCCGGGGAGATGGAGACGGCGCCGATTCCCATCGCCACCACCACCGCGGCGATGAGGAGGAGGGCGAGGATGCCGAGCCGCAGCCCTGTGCGGGTTACGGTGCCAGCTCCGGATGCAGCAGCAGCGCCAGGTCGGCGATGGCCTGGCCCGTGCGTGGGCCGAAGCCCATGAGGTAGAGGTCCGCCATGGCGTAGACGCGGTCATTTTCGGCGGCCGGCGTCTGGGCCACGCCCGGGTGCTCGAGGAAAGCGTCCCAGCCACCGAGGCGCTTGATCGACTCGTCGGTGGTGAGGATGACGTCGGGAGCGCTGCTCACGATGCCTTCGGGGGTCATGGGGATGTAGCCACGGAAGCCGGGGAACACGGGCGCGCCACCGGCCAGGCCGATCATCGAACCGGCTGCGCTGATCTCGCCCGAGACGAGCATGGGCGCACCCGGCGGCTGCAGCACGAAGAGCACGCGCGGGCTGCTGGTCGCCTGCGCCACCAGCTCCTCGGCCACGACCACGTCAGCGTCGAGCTGCTCGATGAGCGCGTCCGCCTCCGCGTCCTTGCCGAAGATTGCGCCCAGCGTATCGATGAGGTCACGGGCCGCCTGCACGTCGTTGTTGTCCGGCAGCAGCAGGATGGGCACGCCGGCATCGCGGAGTTGCTGCACCACCTCCGGCGGGCCGGTCTCCTCGTTGCCGATGATGAGGCTGGGGCCCTGCGCCAGGACCGGCTCGGCCGAGAGGAAGCGGTAGTAGCCGAAGTTGGGCTTCTCCTCGAGCGCCTCGGGTGGGTAGAAGCTCGAGGCATCGATGGCTCCGATGTGCTCCTCTGCGCCCAGCGCGTAGACGGTCTCGGTGAAGACGCCTCCCAGGGTGGCCACGTTACTGATGTCCTCGACCGGGATCTCCACGCCGTCGACATCAGCGACGGTCAGTGGCTCCTGAGCCACGGTCGCGCCGGCGCCGGTGAGTACGAGCAGGCCGGCCAGGAGCGGAGCGAATGAGCGAGTGCGCAGGTTCATGGAGTCCTCGTGATGGTATCGGTTGGAATGGGAGGGCAGGGAGCGGGTCAAGGCACGGGCGGGAGCTAGTCCGGTCCGGCGCGGCCTTCAATCAAGCGACTGGTGTCCGTCGATGAAGCTGAACAGGCACTGATCGAGCGCGGCCGAGGCCTGATCGAACAGCATCGACACTTGTCGTGAGTCCAGCGCCCGGCGGCGAGCCAGCGTGCCCAGCTCGGACATGAATGGCTTGCGCGCGGCCACGAAGAGGGTGACCGCGACGGTCAGGCTCGCGCCGCTGCCGGCGAGGTGGGCGCCGAGCTCGTAGGCAGTCGTGCGAGCCTGGTCGAGTGCCGCCCGTCGAGGTGCACCATCGTGGTCGAGGTGCTCCACGAGCGCAGCCACGAGTCGCCGTCCGCTCTCGCGGAAGGCCCCACGATCGGACTCGGGGATGGCTGCCACCGGATCTGGCGCCTGGTCGCTGCCGACGCGGTAGGTTCGGCGATAGGCCGCGACCAGCTTCTCCTCTGGCGCACCCAGCCGCGAGATGCGTACCCGCTCACGTGACCTCGAGCGGATGAGCCGCTCGAGCGAACGGCGCTGGAATCGGCGGTGGCCGCCTGGCGTGAGATAGACCTCGACGCGGCCCTCGTCCGCCCATCGCCGCAGCGTGTCAGGGTCGACTCCCACAAGCTTGCTGGCGCGGCCGAGCGGCAGCCACGTGGGGTCGGCGTTGGGCGCGTTCTGGTCGGGCACTGTCCCCCCACACAGGAATCTAGGCGAAACTGGGTTCGGTCAGTATGCCAAATGCGGAAGCAACCCGGGTGTGGCCGCGGACCGCACCCCTAGTCGGTCGGGTTGGCTACAGCCACAGTGCCCAGACCGCGATCGCGCCCCAGACGATGCTGGCGATGATCAGCACGGCGGTGAAGATCGGCTTGCGGGTCTTGTGGCGGAAGACCGCGCGGCCGGCCCACGCGCCGAGCACGCCACCGACGAGCGCGAGCCCGTGCAGCACGACCTCCGGCACACGCCAGCCTTCGTGCTGGGCCTGCCGCCTGTCGATGCCGTACATGGCGAAGGCCGGGATCGTCCAGCCGGCGATCCAGGCGACGAAGGGCGAGAGGCCCAGCCACCAGAGCAGGACGAAGGCGGCGACACCGGCCATGGCCGAACCGATGATCACGGGTCGGTTGCGAGGATCGATCATGCCGTCATGCTACGGGCGACGACCGCCGCGCGCGGCCGCACGCACGAGGATGTGAGCGATGACCGACGAACAGGCGCAGGCTTTCCGCGACGCCGAGGACGCTGCACGTACCGGCACCGTCCGGCTCATCGAGACCGTGCTCGAGCGCGTCGGGATGCAGGCCGGCGCCAAGGCCGTGTTCGGAGATCCTATCGAGCGGGATGGCCGCACCGTGATCCCGGTGGCCCAGATGATCATCGGCTCCGGTGCCGGTAGCGGCTTCTCCGACGAGACGGGTGAGGGTGACGGTGCCGGGGGTGGGGCACTGACGCGCCCGCTGGGCTACATCGAGCTCAGCGGCGAGCAGGCCACGTTCGTGCCGCTGAAGCAGCCGTGGCAGGACCCCGTGCTCGTGCTGGCCTACTCCACGCTGGCGTTGATCGCCGCGCGCACGCTGGTGAAGCTTATCCGCGGCTGAGACACGTCCGGATGTGTGGCACATCACGGCGACACGTGCGGGCGAGCTACACCATGACGTCCATGATCGCCCCGCCCACCTCACCCGCCACCGCCATCTCCACCCCCACGATCCCGCTGGCCGCCGCTCCCGCAGTCACGGCCGAGCAGATGGCCGAGGTCGACCGGCTTGCCGTCGACGTCTACGGCATCGAGCTGCTGCAGATGATGGAACAGGCCGGCTCGCACCTGGCTGAGGTGGTGGCGCTCGAGCTGGGCGGTGACCTGCGCGACCGGCCCGTGCTGGTGGCGGTGGGTCCGGGCCACAACGGCGGCGGTGGCTTGGTGGCCGCGCGCCACCTGGCCAACCGCGGCGCCCGCGTGCGCGTGGTGCTGGCCCGTCCCGCGCGCCGTCTCAGCGAAGCCGGTCGCCACCAGCTGGCGACGCTGCTGGAGATGGGCGTGTCCTGCTGCATGGCCGTGTACGACATCTCAGCCACGGAGATCGAGCAGGAGCTGCGCGAGGCCCACCTCGTGGTCGACGCCGTCCTCGGCTACCGCAGCCGCGGCGCCCCGCACGACGAGGTCGGCACGCTCATCGAGCACCTCGCGTCTGCCGCGGACCGCATCGTCAGCCTCGATCTGCCATCGGGCCTGGACCCCGACTCGGGCCTGCCCGCGGAGCCGTCCGTGCGGGCTCGCGCCACGGTGACGCTGGCGTTGCCCAAGACCGGACTGCTCACCCCCGAAGGCCGGGCCCGCTCCGGCGATCTCTACCTTGCCGATATCGGACTGCCTGCGGCACTCTACGGACGGCTCGGTCTGGCCGTCGATGCCCCCTTCGCTGCAGGCCGGATCGTGCGACTGGAGGCCTGACATGACCATCGCCAGCGCCCAGGCGCGCTCCCTGCAGGAGAAGCTCGGGCTGCTCCGTGAGACGGATCTCTTCGCGGGCCTCTCCGATGACGACATGTACGCCATCGGCCACGCCACCACCATGACCGTGTGCACGGCCGGCCAGCGCATCATGTCGCCCGATGACCCGCCCGATCGCATCCACATCCTCAAGAAGGGCAAGGTCCGGGTGTACCGGGTCACGCCCGACGGCAAGCAGCTGACACTCGACATCTACGACAAGGGCGCCATCCTCGGCGACATGAGCCTGCTCGGGCAGGAACCCATCCCGGAAGCCTTCGCCGAGACGCTCGACGAGGCCGTCATCTGCACCATCAGCCCCGATGAGATGCGTCGCCTGGTCGAGCGCTATCCGACCATCGGCGTGAACATCATCAGCTACCTCAGCCGCCGCTTGCGGGACGCGGAGGCGGAGCTGGAGTCCATGGCCTACCAGCGCGTGGGCCAGCGCCTGGCCCGCAAGCTGCTGGATCTCTCCAGCCGCTTCGGCGTGAAGACCTCGCGGGGCACGCTCATCGAGGCGCGGCTAACGCAGCAGGAGCTGGCCGAGATGATCGGTACCACGCGCGAGACCCTGGCTCACACGCTGGCCGACTTCCGGGCGCGCGGGCTGCTCGACACGGAGAAGCACCAGGTGCTGATCCGCGATGCCGAGCAGCTGATGGACATCGCCGAGGGGCTCGACGACCTCGACGACTAGGGGCGCCTGCGGTCAGGCATCGTCGCTGTCGCCCAGCCAGCGACCGGGCGCGGGCGTCCAGTCGTAGCGCTTGAACCGGACTGGCGCACCCCAACCCTCGATCCCGTGACGGCGCAGCAGCCGTCGGATCCCGGGCGGGCCGCCGAAGTCGCCGATGTACCACAGCAGCAACGTCGGCACGGCGATGCCGCGTCCGTCCCGCTCTACCTCCGAGCGCAGGTAGCTGCTGGTCGCTTGCTCGAGCTGCTGGTCGATGCGCGCAGCGTCGTAGGCCGCGATCGGCGGGCACGCGGCTACGCCACAGTTGAGCGCGAAGTGCACGCGAGGGTCGATGCGCGCCACGCGGTGCTCCCGTTCGAACGGGGAGGGCAGTGGGTTCGTGGCGTAGCCCAGCCCCAGCTTCGGGCGTGACCGCCGCAGCAGGCCATGCTCGATCGTGTCGAGCGACAGTCGACGGCCCGCGACGGTCAGGACCGACCGCCTGAAGTACCGCAGACGCTCGAGCGCACCGGAGTCGGTGCGGACCTCGTGGCGCAGCACTGCCCCGTTGTAGAGGTCGATCCAGAAGGCCTTGCGTGCGTCGTCATCGACCAGCGACCGCCGCAGCTCGCGGGGGTCGAGCTTCGCCAGCCGCACCTCGGACTCTGCGGCATCGTGGCCCCTTCGCGTCGCGAACAGGTAGTCGTGCGCCAGCTCGAGCGCCTCGGGACGCTTCATGCGATCACCGTGAACACGAGGACGGCCGTGGTGATGAGGACGAGACCGACCATGGCCGCCACGTTCGGCAGTGGCGACCGCCGGCGTGTGTAGCGCACCATGCCCAGGACCACGGCCGGTGCTACCACCAGCCCGGCCAGTGCCAGGGGCATGGCGCCGACCGCGGCGGACGCGACGGTGGCCACCACGAACGCGATCGAGGAGCCCGCGTGGATCCGTCGCAGCGACACCGTGGGCAGGCGCACCTGCATCGTGGCCTTGCCGCTGGCGGCGTCCGCCTCACGGTCGGGCCAGGCCGTGACCAGCACGCTCGCGAACACGACGAACAGGAGCGGCAGGAAGGCCACGACGTCGAGAGTGCCGGGAGTCCCCGCCACCACAGCTACGCCCATGAGCGGCAGCAGCATGCCGCCGAGCAGGGCGTTGAGGGGCTCGCCCAGTCCGCGCCGGGCGACCGCGGCCGGTGGCAGTGAGTAGAGCAGGGCGCCGGCCAGCCCGAGGAGCAGCAGGAGCGAGGCCGCGGGCGGCAGTCGCCCGCCGGCGGTGAGCGCGACCGCCCCCAGCACCACGGCGGTGGCGACCGCGAGGGCGAGCACGAGAGGCACCCGCCGGTCGAGGCCGCTCGCCTCCAGGGCGCCGCTGCCCCCTGAGAAGGCCGTGCGTTCGGTCAGCCTGTCGGTCTC
>CAYZDQ010000030.1:4186-11570 GCA_964476955.1 uncultured Anaerolineaceae bacterium | reverse complement strand
TTGAACCTAGTGCCCGACCAAGCCCTCTGGGACGCGCACCTGCAGCAGAAGGCTGCCCTGCGTGAGTACGCCAGCATCCGGCTGCGCCGCCAGTTCGCCCGCCATGGCGAGTCGCCGAGCGTGCTGGCCGAACTGGACGACATCCTCGACCCGCAGGTGCTGACCATCGGCTTCGCCCGGCGCATGGCCACCTACAAGCGAGCGGCGCTGCTGTTCAGCGACATCGAGCGCATCACGCGGCTGATCACCGACGCCGACCGCCCGGTCCAGTTCATGTTCGCGGGCAAGGCCCACCCGGCCGACCGCCCCGGCCAGGGCGTGATCCAGACGATCTTCGAGCACAGCCGCTCGGAGGCGCTGCGTGGCCGCATCTTCATCCTCGAGGACTACGACATGCGCGTGGGCCGGCAGTTGGTGCAGGGCGTGGACGTGTGGCTGAACAACCCGCGCCGACCACTGGAAGCCTCCGGCACCAGCGGCCAGAAGGCGGCCATGAACGGCGTCATCAACGTGTCCATCCTCGATGGCTGGTGGGACGAGGGCTTCCACGGCGACAACGGCTGGGCCATCGGTGGACGCGACCCCAACCCCGACGAGGGTGCGCAGGACTGGGCTGACGCGCAGGACCTCTACCGGCTGCTGGAAGAGGAGATCGTGCCGCTCTGGTACGACCGCGACTCGGACGGTCTGCCGCAGGGCTGGCTCGACCGCATGCGCAAGGCCGCCGGCACCTCGCTCTGGGACTTCTCCACCACGCGCATGCTCGAGCAGTACGTCGAGCGCATGTACCTGCCCGCAGCCAAGCGCGACTAGGCCGACCTTCAGCGGCAGCAGGCTGGCCGCGACTGGTTAGCGGCGGCGGGGATCCTCGGTCACCAACCAGCGCGTCCAGCTGAAGGCGCGCTGGAAACCGAGCGCGTCATACGCCCGCACTGCGGGCTCGTTGTCCTCGCGCACGGAGAGCCACACCACGCGATTGCCCGTGGCCATGCCGGCGCGCGTGGCGATGGTGGTGATGAGCGTGCCGTAGCCATGTCCACGATGGGCCTCGACCACGCCGATGCCCTGCAGACCGGCCGTGCCGTCACCCTGTGAGAGGCGGGCTACCGCCACCGGCTCGTCACCGAGCCAGACCACCCAGGCGCGCAGGCGGCCGGCGTCGAGTGCCGCCGTGAGGGCTTCCCGTCGCCGCTCGAGCTGGTCCGCGGCGATGCCGAAGATCTCGCGCTCCAACCGCTCGTGCGTGTCGAGCGAGCGTGACTGCACTGCCTCGATGCGCATGGCCGGGTCCAGGTGCGGCACTACCGCAGCATGGCCGGTCCACATCACGGTCTCGCTCATGACCGGCATCCAGCCGCCCCGCTCCAGCTCGGCCGGCAGCTCGGGCGGATGCTCGAGGCGGTCGCTGAGCAGCATCGACGGCCAGGTGTTCTGGTCGAGCATGCGCGCGCGCACCGCAGCCAGCCGCTCCGGCCACGTCTCGCGGTCCCAGCGCGGCAGCGCGGCGTACGTCAGGTCGGGCCCGGAGCCCTGGCCACGCACGAAGGTGACACCCAGGGCCTCGTCGTCGTCGACGATCGCGCCCTCCTGGCCCGGCAGCGTCACGAGATGCCGGGCGATCGCCTCCAGCTCCTCGTCCGTCGGTGGCGCGACCGTGGGGACCGCGTCCTCGCGGGGTCGGGCGGTGTCGGGTCGTTGGACCCGGGAATCGGGACGGAGCTCGCTCAAGCGACCTCCGGGTCTGCGGCTGCCTCGAGGTCACGCAGAACCAGCACGCGACACCACTTCACCGGCGGGGTGCCATAGCTGATGACGCGTTCGAGGTGAGCGCGCCGGTCGAAGCCAGGAGAGTGGCCCACGACACCGCGGATGCGCTGCGCGGGCACCTCGTCGGCCGACCCGGCAGCGTCAGCTAGCCGCCTGCGGACCTCCATCTCCAGGTCCCACATCTCCAGCGAGCCCACGAAGTAGGTCGACAGCTGGGTGGAGCTGATACGCGCTCGCAGCCACTTGCCACGAGCCTCGTCCTGCTCCTGCCAGGCGCCATCGACCATCAGCGCCATGGCCTGCTCCTTGGTCATGCCGCCGGTGTGTGTCTCGACGTCGAGGATCGCGTTGGCCGTGGCCCGCAGGTACATCTTCCAGTGCTGCAGGGCGAAGCCGGGGTCGTCGGCGGCATAGCCGGAGTCGTACATCAGCTGCGTGACGTACACCGCCCAGCCCTCGGCGAACATGCCGTTGGTGAAGACCGTCCGAGCCAGTGAGGTACAGGTGTTGGACGCCGCCAGCTGGAGGTAGTGACCCGGGATGCCCTCGTGGATGCTGAGGATGCGCAGCGCGGCGTCGTTCTCCTCGCGCAGGTAGGACGCGACCGCCTCCGGTCCCTCGCTCTCATCGGGTGGGGTGATCCAGAAGTGGGACTTCTGCCCGCGGTCGAGCGGACCGGGGCTGTCGAGGAAGGCGCGCGCGGCGGCACGCAGGAACACCGGCGTCCAGGTGATCGAGAGCGGTTCGTCCGGCAGCGTGATGAGCTCGTGCTCGCGTACGAAGGCGGCGATGCGATCGATCTCGGCCTCGCAATAGGTGATGAGCCCGTCGGGCTGCTGGTGCTGCTCACCGATGGCGTCGAGCACTCGACGGACCAGCGCCGACTCGGCGGCGGTGTCCCCCTCGGCCACCTGCGGCACCGGCTCGCCGGGGATCCAGGCCGGCCAGACCTCACGAGCGACACGCAGCATCTCCGCGCGCACCGCGTGGTAGTCGGCCCAGGCGCGGTCGCGCACTTCTTCGGGCGACAGCTCGGAGCCGAGCGTGAAGCGCAGCTTCTGGGCGAACAGGTCACGACCCAGCCGGCCCTCCCCTTGCGCTCGCGCTCTGACCTCGATGTCCAGGCCCTCGCGGAAGGCCTCCAGCGCTTCCCGTGCGGCCGCAGCGGCCGCCGTCATGGCGCCAGTCAGCTCCACCGCCTCGTCCGCTTCGGCGCGGCGGCGGGCTTCTGCCTCGGCGCCGTCCACCAGCTCGGTCACGCCGGACAGCTGCGCCAGCGCGGTGTCGAGCTGCAGCAGGCCCACGGGCCGCTCGGGGGTGCCGGTGAGCCCCGCGAGGGCGCTGCGCGTGAGCTCGGGCAGGCCCTCGATACGCGCCAGCAACGAGGCACCGCGTGTGGCCCACGGCGCGAACTCGCGCGAGAGCAGATCGAAGAGGCCGCCACCCATGAGGTAGACGATCTCCAGCGGATCCCACGCCTCCGCTCGCAGGACGTCCTCACCGAAGACGACCTTGTCGATCTCCTCCAGCAGGATCCGGCGGTCGACGCGCTCGTCGTCCGTGAGCGCCTCCTCGTCGAACGACGAGAGCGTCTCGGCATGCGAGCGGAACGTGGCCAGCCGCGCGCGCCGGCCCTCCTCGGTGAGCACCGGCCAGCGCCCGTCGACCCGGTGGTAGCCGGTGGACGTGCCCCAGGTCGGGTACGCCTCGAAGAGGTCGACGATGAGGTCGACGACGGCCGAGTCGAAGGGGTTGCTGGGCTGAGGCAGCCCATCGCGGCGCAGCGTGGCGGTCAAGGATCCTCCATGAGAGGTGCGCGCCCAGTGATGCGGGCGCGATGCGAGTGGTTGCGGAGCATCGTACGCCGCCTTTGGCGGGCCGGCTGACGCGTCGCGCGAGGAAGGCATCACCGAGACCGGGGTACCCTTGGTTCTCGATGGCCGAGACCTCCTCCACCTCACACGCCCGCCGCGCCTTCGCCGAGCGCCTCGCGGCCGGTCCGCTGCTGTTCGACGGCGCCATGGGCACGCTGCTCTACAGCCGTGGCACGCCCCAGCGCGCCTCGCTCGATGAGCTCGTGCTCAGCCGGCCCGAGGTCGTGGGTGCTGTGCACCGCGAGTACATCGCTGCCGGCGCCGACATCATCGAGACCGACACCTTCACGGCCAGCCGCCACCACCTTGCAGCGCTGGGCCTGGCTGACCGCACCGCGCAGATCAACCGGCGCGCCGCGCAGTTGGCCCGAGAGGCTCGCGAGGTGTCGGGTAAGGACGTGCTCGTGGCCGGTTCCATCGGTCCCGTCAGTTCGCCGCTGCATGGGCCCGGCCACCTCAGCCCGGAGACCGCTGCCGAGTCGGTCACCGAGCAGCTGGAGTCGCTGCTGGAGGGCGGCATCGACCTGGTCCAGCTCGAGACCGCCAGCGACCTGGCCCACCTGCTGGCTGGGGTCGAGGCCGCACGGGCCCTGAGTGACTTGCCGCTCGTGGCCTCGCTGACCTTCGGCGAGGACCTGAGCGTGGCCGACGGCACCGATCCGGTCGCGGCCGTGGAAGCGCTGCGAGAGGCCGGCGTGGACGTCATCGGCGTCAACTGCGGCTCCGGCCCCATCGCGGGCATCGACGTGCTCGGCCAGATGGCGCATGTGGCCGCCGACACGCCGCTGCTGATCATGCCCAACGCGGGCCTCTCCGGACGCGTCAGCGGCCAGTTCGTATGGGCGGCGGAAGCGTCCTACTTCGCCGACGAGGTACCGGCCTTCCTGGCTGCCGGCGCGCGACTCATCGGTGGTTGCTGCGGCACCACCCCGGAGCACATCGCGGCCATGCGCCAGGTGCTTGATCGTGAAGGTGCCCGCAACGCCAGCGCGACCAGCGCCAGCGCCACCAGCGCCAGCGCGACGGCCTCGCCCACGCCCGTTCCAGCTGCGACGCCGACGCCCGCGCCCCGGCCACGGTCCGCTCCCGAGACGCCTGGCGCAGCCACGCCGGATGCACCGCCACCGACGGGCCTGGCCCAGAAGCTGGCCGGAGGTCGCTTCGTGGTCAGCGTCGAGATCGACCCGCCGCGCTCGGTCAACATCGAGCGCACGCTCGGCTCGGCCGAGCTCATCCGCGACGCCGGCGCCGACCTCGTCAACATCAGCGACAGCGCCATGGCTCGCGTGCGCATGGGCGCCATGGCCGTGGGTTTCGCCGTCCAGCGCGACCTCGGGCTGGAGTCGCTCATCCACTTCACCACGCGTGATCGCAACCTGATGGCGCTCGAATCGGAGCTGCTGGGCGCGCACGCGCTGGGGGTCCGCGACATCCTTGCCCTGACCGGCGATCCGCCGCGCATCGGCGACTATCCCAGCGGCACCGGCATCTGGGACATCGACAGCATCGGCCTCATCGGCATCCTGCGGCGTCTCAACCGCGGCGAAGACCAGGCCGGCCGGCCCATCGGCGCACCCGCTGGCTTCACCATCGCCTGCGCGCTCGACCCCACCGCGGAGGACCTGGACAAGGAGATCGACCGTCTCGCGGGCAAGATCGACGCCGGCGCACACCTGATCATGACCCAGCCCATCTATGCCGCCGCGCAGTGGGATCGCTTCATGGAGCGAGCCGCTGCGCGCTGGGGTGATCGCCTGCCGCGGCCGGTGCTGTTCGGGGTGCTGCCGCTGCACACCGCGCGCCACGCCGAGTTCCTCCACCACGAGGTTCCCGGCATCACGGTCCCAGACGACGTGCGCGCGGCCATGCACGCCGCGGGTGATCGTGGCGCGGAAGTGGGCCTGGAGCAGTCGCTCGAGCTGCTGCAGCGGATGCGCGACCACGTGGATGGCACCTACATCATGCCCAGCTTCGGACGCTACGAGCAGTCGGCCGAGCTGGCCCGGCGCGTGCGTGCGGAGCTGGCCGGAGCGGAGGCATGACGCCCACCCACCGCCGCCGGACCCTGGCCGGGGCCCTGACCTGGCTGGCGGTGCTGGTGCTGATCGCGCTGACGCTGGCCCCCGCGGTCACGGCGCAGGCCGGCTACGTCGATCGCGAGGAGGGCACGCACATCGCCGACCAGGCGCGCCTCTATGACGACGTGAACGAGGCCGACGTCGACGATGAGCTGGCCGCCGTGCTCGAGGCGACCGGCGTGGACATCGCGGTCTACACCCAGACGCGGAATAAGCCGGGCACGCGCAAGATCGCGCGCGAGGACGCCACGGGTGTGCTCGAGCAGTGGGGCGTGGGGCGTGAGTCCGGCCTGGGCGCGGTGATGTTCTGGAACATCAACGAGGACCGCAGCGTGGTCAGGAACGGCGTGGCCCTGGGCGACGCCTGGAGCGAAGTCGATCGGACCGCCGTGGACGATGCGGTCAACCGCGCCATCCGCACGTCGATCAACGACCAGGACTGGATCGGCGCGCTGCGGGTGGGCGTGCGCGAGCTCCAGAACCTGCTCGTGGCCGACGGCTTGCCGGGCCCTTCGCCCACACCGGCGCTCACCACCCCCGGCGGCCTGCAGCCGACCACGACGTCGGGGTCGCGCCCGACCGATGGCCTTGACCCCGAACCTGGCCCGCCGTTCGTGGAGCCGATCCCGAACATCGCCGTCTACGACTACGCGGCGGTCATCAGCCCCGATGTCATCGCCCGCCTCGAACGCAGCATCGACACCATCGAGGAACGCACCGGGGCCGAGATCGTCATCTACACGCAGGTCAAGCCGAGCGCGAACACGCCCGAGGCCACCGAGCGTGACGCCATCGCCCTCATCGACCAGTGGGGCGTGGGGCGTGAGGGCTTCGACGATGGCATGGCCATCTTCTTCAACCTCACGCCGGACAAGTGTCACGGCCAGATCCAGCTCTACGCCGCGCCCGGCTACCGCAGCGCGTACCTCACCAACGAGGAGCGGCAGACCATCTTCGACGAGGTCATGCTGCCGCACCTGCGTGACTGCGACTTCGATGCAGCCCTGCTCTCGGCCATGCGCGAGATCGACGCTACCGCCACCGCCGAGCACGCGAACAGCCTCCAGCTGGCGCGCCAGATCGACGCCATGGCCGGCCTCATCGTGGCGCCGCTGCTGCTGGTCGGGCTCGTGGGCTGGGCCGGCTGGTCCTGGCTGCGTTACGGCCGCGACCCCGAGTACCTCGATGACGACTCCATCCTCATGCCGGCGCCACCGTCGGGTATGACCCCGGCCGCGGCGGCGGTGATCATCGACGGCCGCTCCAAGCGACACGCCCTCACGACGGCGCTCGTCGAGCTCGCTTCCCGCGGTGAGATCAGCTTCCGGGCATCCGAGGACGATCCCCGCAAGATCGACATCGACATCACCGTGCCCGACCAGCGTGATGCTCGCCTGGCCCGCAACCGACGCAAGCCGCTGGGCCCGGCCGAGAGCTATGCGCTCGACGAGCTCAAGAAGCTGGGTGGCGCCATCCGCACCATCGAGTCCGACGAGGTGCCGAAGTTCGCCAAGGCCGTGGGCGGCTTCGATGAGCGGATCCACGACACGGTCGCGGAGAAGGGCTGGTTCGTGGAGGCGCCCGATGACGCCACCGATCGCTGGACCCGCCGCGGCGCGCTGGTGCTGGTGGCCGGGATCGCCGGCATCTTCTTCGGCTTCAACC